>JBFMBK010000011.1 GCA_040755295.1 Bacillota bacterium
CCAGCACGTAGCGTTCGTCCTGAACCAGGATCGCCTTATAGCGCCCCTGGAAAACATGCCCGGAACGCCGGTACTTGAGGTTGTAATACCGTCCATAGTTGCCGTTGATCCGGTGCATGATGTTGTTCAAGGGTTTCTGCTGGGTCTGTAGGAGAAGATGATAATGGTTACCCATCACGACGTAACCGAACAGCCTGAACCCCAGACCTCGTTTAGACTGTTCTATCTGCTTGACAATGTACTGCTTGTCGTGATCCTTTTCAAAGATGTGCTCCCTGTTGTTCCCCCGCTGGATGACGTGGTACACGGCATCTTCATATTCGATCCTTGGCTTCCTGCCCATAAGAAAAACCTCCCATGCCATTGTAACAGGAGGTCCTTGTTATTTTCAATAAATAAGTTAATATGTTAGGTGCCTGGCACCACCTGCCCCAAGTTCGATATCTCCGTATTCGCTGCGGACGGTCTTACGGCTGTGGCCGTTTCGCCGATTGTCGGTCTCTTTGTTTTTGGCGTCGTTCTTTTCGTCGTCGTTCTTTTCGTAGCCCAGGGTATGATCCATTTCGGCCTCCAGCATTTCCTGGAGGGTCTCGGAGAACAGGTCCCGCAGCATATCCTGGACATCATCGGTGGTCTTGAGGTTGTTCTCTTTGATGAACTGCTTGAGTTGTTCGCGGGATACCAGTTTCTTCTTTTCCATTTGCCTTCCTGCCTTTCCGTATTATTGTACTTTCGGAAAGGACAGAAGCACAATTTATTTTACACACTCTCAGACCGCCACACCCGCTGTATGCGGCAATTTTCCCCGGCTACGCTTCCTGGCACTACCGCTACCCATTAATGAACTCATAATACTTTGAATATTGTTCTTTAATCCAAAAATAAGTTAGTATGAGACTCACTAACCATAAATACATCCAACCATAAATAGGTTCTTGAAACAAAATTTCTTTTTTCCCTAGCAATAGTGTAATCATATCGATCAAAAAGAGAATTATTACCCATAATTGCACTTTGTAGATCTGCATTCGTGCAGATCGTGGTTCTTTAAGTAACACATAATTAATAGCTAATAAAAGACCCGTGCCAATGAAGGTGAATAAAACCAAAGGGTATATCCATTTAGGATTATAAGGCTTAATAATCGATTATCACCTCGTAATAACTCATTCAACCTCTACTGAAAATTCTAGCCCTATAATACGCGCTAATCCTAATCTTATTGAAGGGGGTATACGGCGAATTTCTGCAACACCACCAATAGCTCCAAAGTCTGCTGCACCCTTTAATTTAAGCTTGTTGCCAAATACTTCGCAGATAAAGGTTCTTTCTGCTTCTACAAAATAACCCTTAACACCAAGCCCAATATGCTGTTTCTTAAACGACAATGCAGCGTTACCTTGAACCCCTAACAACCTGATGTTCGCTGTTCCATTATCCCTATATTCAGGAATATCAAGAATACCCGCCTTTTTATCAGCATATATGTCAAGTGGTACCAACCTAACAGTCGGTTTCGGTCCTTCAACAAAAGGACCATGGGGGACATAGGGACCAGTAGGTGGATTCAACTTCGGTGATGTGCTGCTTTGTAAAGTCTTAGTCTTAGCAAGACCGGCGAAATCGCTGTAAAACAGGCTGTCCGGAACCCATACCCGACCGTTTATATATCTGATCGCCATATCATCAACTTTATAATATCTTGTTATATCGCCTAATTTCACAGTAGCCGTTCTACTCGCGCCATTCCACCCTATTGATCCGCCTACATTGTACCTATCCATATAATTTTCAAATAACTTTCTAAGCATTTCCGGGGTGAGGCCGCTCGGATCCACATTATCAACCGGATCATTCTCGCAGTACGTATATAGATTCAAGCTCAGCGGGTTGTTTACCTGCCCCTCCAGAGAATCTTCGCTGATGAATCTTCCGGTGACGGGGTCGTAGTAGCGGGCGCGCAGGTAATAGAGTCCGGTTTCCTGGTCGTAGATCTCGCCGGCGTACTTGAACGGGTTGCTTATCCCCTCCGTCCGGCTTGTAATGTTGCCCCACTCGTCGTACTCATAACTATTCACCACGTTGCCGCTTTGGTCAACTAGCTGGACAATATCGCCGTGCCCGTTGCAGATGTAGTAGTAATACTGTCCGGTGTTTGCGTCCTTCTTCGCCAGCACCCGGTCCGGCCCCCAGATGTAATAGGCCGTGATGTTCCCGGAGCCGTCCGACTCCGCAACGACCTTACCGTCCAGGTTGTAGTGGTACTGCACGGTCGTTCCCGACGAGTTCTTCTCGTACCGCAGCCCGTCTGGGCGGTACTTGAAGCTCGTGGTGACCGCGCCTTTGGTCACTTCCGTCAACCGGTTTCTCAGGTCGAAAACGGCGCCGAAGTTTTCGCCGTCCACGGCGGGCTGACTGCCCTCCAGCGTTTTGCGGTTCCCGCGCAGGTCGTAACTGTAACCGGTCTGCGTCCCGTCCGGGCGGGTAATGCTAACGAGCCTGTTCAACTTATCGTAGGTATAGACGGTAGGATCGTAAACACCCTCCTTGACGGACTCGATGTTACCGTTGTTATCGTGGGTATAGGTGTACTGCGACAGTACCTCTGTCCCTTTTTTGTTGGTCACGCTCTCCAGCCGGCCGAGCTTGTCGTACTCGTAGGACGTGGTCAGGTAAATGCCGCCGGCGAGCTGCGGGTAGGTGATGGACTTTAACTTGCCGTCCGGGTAATACTCGTAGTTCGCGCAGGACAACCCGGAAACGTCTTCCGCCTGCGCGCCGTTGGTCTGGACCTTGGCGAGCCTCGTCTTGTCGTATCCGTAGTTGGTGTAGAAGTAAGAAGAGGCGTCCCTGCCGATCGCCGCGGCGGTCATTCTGCCCGCCGGATCGTAGGAATTTCTATTGAAGGAAGAGTAACCGGTGAACTCGTTGTTTTTGTCTGTAACCTGCCCGGCCGGATTGAAGCCGAAAGCCGTATGGCCGTCGGGAGAATCGGCGACGTACGCGCGCGTATCGGAGGCGCCGAACGGATTGTCGTACAGATACTTGTACTCGTCGGTCGTCCCGCCGCCTGCGGGTGTACCTTTGTCCGATATTAAGCGTTTCTGCTCGTCATACCCGTAATTGAAGACGTTGCCTATCCGGTCCGTTCTCCGGGTGTTCAGCCCGAGGCTATTGAACGCGTAACGCTCGCTCTGTGATTCCGGGTCCGTTTTGGTCGTCATCTGCCCCAGTTCGTCGAACGACTTGTTGAAGACCACCGCGGCCGGCGCGGTGCTGTTTTCCTTGAGGCAGATGCCGGATATGCCGCCCAACGCCGTGTAGCTGACCTCCTCGAGCTGGTTGGCGGCGTCTTTGACCCTGACGACCCGGTTTAACGGATCGTAGGAATATTCTTTGCTGAATCCGTCTTCGTTAAGGTTCCTCTTCGGATCGGTGTAAGATTTAAGGTTCCCGGCGATATCGTAGGCATAGGTCTCGGATATAGCCCCGGAGGTGTCCGGCCAGTTCGGATAGGCCCTCCTCTCGATGGTCCTGTCCCACTGGTCCAGATAGGCCTCGACGACGTCTTCTTTGTAACTGTTGTTCGCCGGGTCGGCCTGGTGGTTGGCCACGTTCGCCGAAGATACGAAGTAGCCGGTGATCTTATCCGTCGTTCTGTCGTAATCGCTCTTCTGCAGGTTGCCGAAAGGATCGGTCATCTCGCACAGCGCGCCCCACGGGTCATACGCATAGCTGCTTGAGTTGCCCGCCGCGTCGACGGAATAAACAGGACGTCCCAATGCGTCGTAGTTGTACTGCGCCTTGTACACCCATTCACCCCGTTGGTCGTCCCACAGTTTCTCAAGCCGCGGATTGCCGAAACCGTCATAATAGCCGGATACCTTGTTATAGGTCCTGGAACTGCCGCTGCCGGTGTTGGTGAAGACGGTCTCCGACTCGACGAGCGTAACGGAAAGCCCCGCGTTTTCCGGGATAATCCCCGCATCGGAACCGATTGTCTGCGCGCCGGAATCATCGATGTATGTCTTCTGCTCCACCGAATACTGAGTACCGTCGATGTTGACAAAATCGGGGTACTTCACCGAGGTAGGCATTCCAAGAAGGTCGTACTCGTAAGCGGTTGTGCGTCCTTCGTTGTCCGCCGAGGTTTTGACCAGCCCCAGCAACAGGTCGTAAGTGTTTGTAGTCCTGGTCTCAACGGAAGCGCCGCCGTCATCCGTGTAGAAGGTTTTTACGACGGTCGGGAAGGCATATGCGGCCTCAGGGCCGCGGACGCTTACCGTCCTCGCCGTTTTCCCGCCCTCCAGCTGTTTGGTGACCTCCGTTACCTCGCCTTCCGAGGTGGTCGAATAACTGTAGTTCGCGGTCTCTCCCTTCGCGTTCGTTTCCGAGATTATTCTTCCTTCGGCGTTATAGCTGAACGTCTCCGACAACAACGTCTGCTCGTTCCGGTACCACTGCTTCCTGGTGATAAATTTATACGTGGGATCGTATTCGTAAGTAGTCGTATATTTCGCTTTCAAGCCCGCATCTTCTTTTTGGGCGTAGGTCAGCAACTGGGTGACGGTCTTCAGCCCACCCCAATCGTAATAAGACTTTTCGATGTAGTAATTATCGACCGCAGAATCATCTCTCCCCGGTTTGATAACCTTAACCAGCGTGGGTAGATATTTAAAATTAGCGTCAAACCGCAAGTTCTGTACTTTTTCTTTCTCACCGTTGCTCGCGGTTGTTTCCACCTCTATTTGCTGTTTGGAACCTTGGAATGATGTCTTGCACTGAAGTCCGCCGGTTATGTTGTACTGAGATGAAAAACCGTATGTCCCGCTTCGTTCGGTGGTTTCTTCAGAATCCTCTTCGGGGTATCCGGTATAATCTCCGGTGTATGAATAAAGGGTATCATTCAACCTTCCTTCATAACCACCTGATTTGCGTTCCTGGTCGTACCTTTCTTTTACCCGGTAAGTTTCGGTCACGCCCATACTGCCCAGGTTTCTCATGACCTTTTCATATTCATAGCAACTGGCGGATTCCCCGTACTTGACCCGGGTTAAGAGAAATGCGATATCGCTGTCCGCGCTTGACTCGTCCGTATTCTTGTTCATGAAATCAAACTTTAATCCGCTTTGCGAATACTCGTAATAACATTCCTTTCCCGTCGGGCCTTTCACGCAGGCCAGCGTCGGAACCAGGTATTCGTAATACGACGGCCAGTTCAATGCCACCCTGGCCGAGCCCTTAATGTACTGAAACTGAAGGTTCTCAACGTTTCCGGGGTCGTACACGGAAAGCGTTATCGTTCCGCCGCCGGAATCGGTCAGACTACCCTCGTAGTTAAAGCTTACGGTCCTCCCTATGCTGTCCGTTATCTGGGATATACAAGGGGAAGCATTTCTGATTATATGCGTAAACCTAATTTCGTTCCCGAAGCGGTCCTTTATCCCGAGCAGCCTGCCGTCCTCCGCAAAAAATGACGTTCGCTGATCCGCACCAACGAACTTGTATTTCGAAGAAACCTGCCCATTGCTGTACGAGCCGCTGTCTTCGAGGAATTGAACCTCCTTGCCCTGGTAATTCACCAGGTTGCTATCGCTGGTGTCCGGGGTAAAGGCCACGCGGTAGACTGATCCCGTGCCCTCGTGGAAATACATGTATTTAGTGCCGTCGTCATAAGTATAGATCTGCACGGACGGGAAGGCAAAAGACCAGCCGACCCCCAAGTCGTACCTTGACAGGTAGTAGTTTGGTATGTCCTTGATGCTTTTGTAATTGCATATTGTTACCGGCACCGTTGAATAGTCGGGTTCGCAAACGGCAAGGAATATCTCGTATTCATCTTCATAACCGTTTTTAAACAAATCATAAAACTCATACGCCAACGCTTCAGAATCAAAATAGTAACGCCTGATATATAGCGACCCGTCGGTTTTTGATTGGATATAGACGTCCACAAAAAGCATACTTGCCACCAACTGGGTTGTACAATCAATAGTCACTTCTTTTGTCCCGGATTCGGCCTGGGACGAGCAGTAAATCCTTCCGATGGAAAGGTCCAGCCCGTCCTTCCCGGGCAAATTGACGTCCGTAACCTTAAGCGTTAGAGAACCGGATACAGGGTCCACCATCTCACCTGCATTGAACCGGTCGGCATATTGCGGTTTTCTGGTCTGGTTAACCTGTTGGAGAGCGACCCTGCCGTTCAGGACTCCTTCCAATCCCTGCACTTCCGCATAGGCGGCGGCGCCCGGGAATAAATATACGATTGTGCCGAAGAAAACTATATTAAGCCAAAAGATTATTTTCTTATTCATTGTTCACTGCTCCTTTGGCTTTGTCCGGCGGCCTGAATTTTTTGCAGTGTTTCTTTTACCGGGAGATTGTGTTGTTCGCAGTTTCTGATTATTTGGTCCATGGTTGCTTTTGAAAGACCTGCCGTCTCTTCTTCCGATAAACCGTATTGTTCCATCTTTTCTTTAGAAACACCGGAGTGCATCTTCGTCGCCTTTTCTTTAAAAACAAGACGCCCTTTTTGTTTGTACCCGTCTATTAAGCCCTCAAAGGATTCAGTCCCGTATATATCCTCAAAAGCAAGAATAAGAAACTGGTCTTCCTCGTTAAACTGCTCGTCCAAAAGCTTCTGATATTCTTCGGGATACTTTTCTTTCAAGACCTTCAAAGAACTCTGCCGTCTCTCGCTTCGAATATCCTTTTCAATTTCCTCAAGATCTTTATTCTCATCTTTCTTTCTTTGTAACAAAATCTTGGGGTCCTCATAAATCCTGTTGCCGATCTCATCCGCTTTGAGGATGTCTTGCAGGGAATATCCCTCTTCAAGCAGTTCTTCCACGTCTTCCGGCTTGAAATTATAAATGTCACGCCGGCGAGGGTCATTAATACGCGTTCTTTCATAGGGACGATCGGCTTTTTCGCTCGAAGCGTCGACAGCCGTCGTAGTTACATCGGGTGGTTTATTCGCCGCTTCCTCGTTTTTCTGCAAGTCACTGCTTAATAAACTGTCCGAATTACTAACGTCGTTCTTACTCTGGTCTTCTTGAGCAAAGCTGACCAAGGCGATACTTAAGCTTGCGGCAATAAGAATGACCAAGATAATTAGTGCTGACTTTTTAGCTTTCATTCTCTTCTCCCCCTAATACCCTGCAAAACTGTACATCCTTTCCCGAGAAAAACCCAGAAGCACTTGCTTTAATGTTAGTTAACAAACGGGTTTACCATCTGGTACGAACGAATATATCAACCTTGCCGTTTGTATCTCCCGCCGCCAAATTCGTGGCAGACGACTGAAACGCCACATAACGCCCACCTTGGCTTATTGAGGGATAACTAGTGGACCCATTGTGTTGATTTGCTTGTACACCAGCGCTTGAAATACTCACTCGTTCCGTGTTCCCCGTCTGCCGGTCATGAACGAAAACATCTGTTATTCCGTTTGTGTCACCGGATACCAAGTTGCTCGCGTTCGACCAAAACGTTACGTAACGCCCGTCCGGGCTGATGCAAGGCGCATCACTCCAGTTATTCGCCTGCGCGCCGACGGTGGAAACACTCATGCGTTCCACCAAACCCGTCTGCCGGTCGCGGACAAACACATCCGCATAATTATTTGTATCGCCCGAAACAAGGTTGCCATCTGATGTAATAAACGCTACGTAACGCCCATCCGCACTGACGGATGGTTCCAAACCTCCATAATTAAGCTGCGCGCCGCCGCTGGTAACACTGACACGTTCTGTCTGGCCGGTTTGCCGGTCATGGATAAAAACGTCCACGGTATTATTGGTGTCACCGGACACTAAATTGGAGGCATACGAGTTAAACACCACATATCTTCCGTCGGAACTGATTGAAGGGCAGTCGCTGCCGCCATTCCCTTGGGTACCTGCGCTGGATTTACTTACCCTATAAGTTTGTCCTGTCTGCCGGTCGCGAACAAATACATCGCTCTGTCCGTTAGTATCTCCGGACACCAGGTTTGAAGCCAAAGAGTAAAAAGCTACATAACGCCCGTCTCCGCTGATCGACGGCAAATAATATAAATAGGAACCGTCGTTCGCTTGGGTCCCGCTGCTTGCAACGCTCACCCGCTCCGTGGTCGCTGCCTGCCTGTCCCTGACGAAAACATCCGTAATACCGTTCGTATCGTTAGATACTAAATTGTTGGCATTTGATGCGAACGCCACGTAACGGCCGTCTTGATTAATTGAGGCGTTCCAGCTGGCACCCTGGGACTGCGAACCGCCGTTTGAAACACTCACACGCTCTGTCTGGTTTGTTTGAAGGTTTCGAACAAAGATGTCTTTGTAGGAAGCGCTGTCTTCTGAAACCAGTCTTGTAACGGAATCAAACGCGACATACCGCCCATCGGCGCTTATCGAAGGATTAGCACTGTCAGCGTCCCCCTGCGAACCTCCGCTGGACAAGCTGACAAGAACCGTCTTTGCTTCAGAGACCTTGGTAAAGCTGAAGATATAATCCGCTACCAAGCCGTTTCCCGCATAATCCCGTACCGCTCCTGCCGGAACATATACACTATAAGCAGTAGGCTGATCCAGGTCCTGCACGGGATCAATACTGAGCAAAGCGCCGTTTATGCTGCAGTTGACGGCCACTGTGAGTGTGCCGTTTTTCAATGCAATATTGCCGTAGTTAGGCCCCGACTGAATATTTTCGCTGAAGGTGACAACAATCGTTTTATTAATGGGAACATTGACTGCTCCATTTGCCGGGTCTGTACTAATAACGGTAGGGGGAACATCGGGTGGTGCCACAGTCGTAAAACTGAAGGTGTAGGGAGCGTACAAGGCGTTACCGGCTGCGTCTTCGACCGCTCCCGCGGGGATGGTTACCGTGTAAGTCATGTTATAACTCAAGTCCCCATCGGGATCAACAGTCAAAGTACTGCCGCCCACGCTCTTTGACATCGGCACCGTATTATTACTTTCGTCTTTAATCGTGATACTGTCAAAGCTCCCGCCGGTTGTTACGTTCTCGCTAAAGGTTACTATGATGGTCTGAGTGTTAGGAACATTTGTCGATTGGTTGGCCGGGTTCGTACCGACGACAACCGGCACTGTTGTATCTAGCGGCGCCAAAGTAGTAAAACCGAAGGTATATGACGTATTCATTGCGTTCCCGGCTACGTCTTGTATCGCCCCCGAGGGAATGGTTACCGTATAGGTCGTGCTGTAATTAAAATTCTCAATATGATCAATAGTTAAGGTATTGCCGCTGATGCTCTTGGTAACTGAGACGTTGTTGTCGCTTACGTCCGTTACCGCAATACCTTCGTAGTTATTGCCTGCTCTAATTGTTTCATTGAAGTCTAAATTAATAGTTTTGCTGATTGGGACGTCAACCGCGCCGTCTGCAGGATCCGTACCGCTCACAGCCGGCGCTTCACTGTCGTTAATATAATAAGCCACAGTGAAGTCGCGTACCACAGGGGTCGCGTTCGCTTCCGTGGTGGATAGTACAGTCTTAACCTGTATATAGCGGCCTAATGGCATACTGTCGCCGGGAGAAATCACATCCTGCCAACCGCCCCAAGTCAGATTATCTACCGAAGCCTGCACCTTCCAGGCAACACTGGTGTTGGCCAGTCTTGTCTCTGTCCATGTTAAAGTGGCCGCCGTTGGCGTTTCACCCAGGTCATAGACCGGAGAGATCCATTCCGCGGAACTGTAATAACCCGCCGAAACCGTTACGTTCACGTCATCCAGCGACGGGGTCTGGGAGCTGTCGGTAGTTGACAGATTAGCCCGCCACTGTACCTTGTAGCCGGTTAAATCGGTTCCTTCCGGTATAATAATGTCGCCGCTGTTCTTGGCCGTCCATGCGCCCCAGGTCGAGCCGCCGTCGGGGGAGGTTCTGACCTCTACCGTCAAGTCGGTTCCCGTGGGGGTAGTTTTGTTATAAGTGATGGTAGTATTACCGGCTATGCCTGCGCAGGATATGTCCTGTACGTTATGGGTATAAGTGCCGTAAGACGAAACATCTGCGGTATTATAATAAAAGTCAACAATACCCCATATAGCCCAAGTGTCTACATTGGTTGGCATACTACCACCCGGGCCGGTTCTTCCTTCGTTGCAGGTAATATAATTACTATATATGGGAGTACTTTTCGGAATATATGAGTACGGAGGACCTGACTGTACAGAGATAACATAGGAAGTATTTGCCTGTAATATAATGGGGCTCATTAACGAAGCCTCTACCCAGTAAGTACAATTAACACCGCATGGCGTAATATTGACTTCGGCTAGTTTTGTTCCACTGCTACTATCCCAAATATGAACCGGAAAAGGTTCGATTGAAGAACCAGTGGAATTACCCATCCAAAGACGGAGTTTGGTAACAGGTAAAGCAACAGAACCGACCGTGAACTTCCATCCGTATTCAAAAGTATTACTCGATGCTGCATCCCAAGGTGTTCCAAGTGCAGTTATCCCGTAGCCCGAAATTACTGGTGAAGCAGGCAATTTCACCGCGTCGCCAACCGCCTGCGTGTTGCTGTGCGTCCCGTTGAAATCGGCGGTTAGCGTGTCGGTTTCGGAGAAATTCGTACCAGCTTGAGCTATTTTGATGTCGCCCGGGCTGGTGGTTGTATCGATATGAGTCTTTACTGTTCCGGCCTGCCAGTCGGGCTGAGACGATATTATCAACTTTGAAGTATTCATTGTTGTTGTAAATGTAAAGATGAATCCGTTAAGGAAGCTGTTTCCGGCTTCGTCTTTCACTCCGTCTTGGGGGATACTAACGGTGTAAATCATGCTGGAACCAAGATCAGCTACCGGGTCGATGGCAAGTGAATTGCCGCTGAGGTTTTTAACGGACTCTACCGGGCTGTTGTCAGCATCTTTTAGTGTAATACTGTCGAAAGCAAGACCCTCCTGCACGTTTTCCGCGAAGGCAACGGTAATAA
Source organism: Bacillota bacterium (assembly GCA_040755295.1). NCBI lineage: Bacteria > Bacillati > Bacillota > Bacillota bacterium. The sequence goes on from JBFMBK010000011.1 coordinate 10,946, forward strand.
TCTTGTTTGCCAGAACGTTTGTTGCGTTGTCAGCCGGGTTTGTGCCGCTCACTGCCGGCGGGACGGTGTCAACCGTGAAACTCCAGGTTCTGGCTGTACAATTGCCGGTTCCGTCATATACCGATAAACCAACGGTATGCCGGCCGTCGGCCAAAGCGCTTGCGGGTGTGTAGCTTAGTTTACCGGTCGATAGGTTGAACGTATGCCCTACGGCAATTCCGTCGACCTTTAACACGATACTTGCCGTATCTATACCCGAAGGGTCGGTTGTTACCGCGCTGATTTCAGGTCTAGCATTATTGATTTGGCTTTCATCAACCGGCGTGAGACTGCTTACTGCAGACCCGTTTGCATCAGACGTGGTAAAACTGAATTCGTAAACCTGCGCAAGTACGTTGCCCGCGTTGTCCGTCACCGCCCCTGCAGGAATAGTAACCGTATAAGTGTTGTTGTCGGCCAGACTTGCATCCGGGCCAATTGTCAATACACTGCCGTTGATGCTGTTTGCGGCTGGAACGACGGAACTACCGGCATCTTTTAATGAAATACTGCTGAACGTGCTCCCTTGCTGTATGTTTTTATTAAACGTTACGTTAATGGCCCTCTCCACCGGAACACCGGTTGCACCATCAACGGGATCGGTGCCGCTTATCACAGGTAAAGAACTATCACTGGGGGCAAGGAAACGGACAAAGATATCATCAGCGTTGTTGGTATCGCCCGGAACCAGATTAGTTGCCGACGATTCGAACGCTACGCGGCTCCCGTCGCTGCTAATACATGCATTGTAGCTGCTGTCGTTCCCCTGTTCTTCAGTATTGGACACACTAACGCGTATTGTTTGACCAATACGGCGGTCCCGCACAAAAACGTCGGTTTTTCCGTTCGTATCGCCCGGTACCAGATTGCTTGCGACGGAGTGAAATGCCACATAGCGTCCGTCATCGCTAACGGAGGCATTGGTAGAGTCATTGTCAGCCTCCGCGCCGGCGGTCGATATGCTTACACGCTCGGTCTGCCCGGTCTGACGGTCGTGAATAAAAACATCCGTTCTGCCATTAGTGTCACCTAACACAAGATTACTCGCGCCGGAGTTAAAAACAACGTAACGGCCGTCCGCGCTGATGGAAGGATAACGACTGCTGCCGTTAGCCTGCGCGCCTGTTCCCGAAACGCTTACACGCTCGGTCCGCCCCGCCTGCCGGTCACGCACAAAGACGTCGTCTAATCCGTTGGTATCACCGGATACAAGGTTACTCGCGCTTGAGTAGAACGCTACGTATTTCCCGTCCGCGCTGATAAAAGGATCCAGGCTGTCACCATTCGCTTGTATTCCAGCACCCGCGACACTCGCGCGTTCGTAATTCACCATGTTCCGTTGGTATACAAAAATATCCGATTTACCGTTTGTATCGTCACTTACAAGGTTGCTTGCATAAGATTGAAAAGCTGCAACCACACCTTCACCGTTGACAGTGACAGAAGATGTGGAACTTGTGTCGTTACTCCGATTAGTTGTCGAGTAACCGCTCACTATCTCCGATACACTATGCACTTGTTGATCGTAGAGAAAAACATCCATTTTGGAATTTGTGTCAGGTTCGATTAAATTGTCGGCTAACGAGATAAAGGTTACGTACTGCTGACCGGCGCTTATGGAAGGTGCCACACAGTTATTATTCGCCTGAACACCGGAAGCGCCAACACTCACACGTACTGTCGAACCTGCCTGCAAATCACGGACAAACGCGTCGGCCCATCCATTCGTATCACCGGAGACGAGGTTCGTAGCCCAAGAGCTGAAGGCAACATAGCGTCCGTCTCTGCTGACAGCGGCATATATGCTTGCGCTGTCTGCCTGCGCGCCGCTGCTCGATACACTGGCCCGTTCAGTCCTGCCGAACATCGTATAAGCCGTAGTAAAGGTAAAAGTATAGCCCAAGCAATCATTGTTATAGCTGTCCTTTACGGCGCCTGCCGGGATGGAAACAAAGTAAGCGGTGTTAAGGGATAAATCGGCATTCGGGTCAATGGTAAGCACGGAACCGTTCAGATTCGTAGCCGCCGGTATTAAATTTAGATTAACGTCCTTCAACGTTATGCTGTTAAAAGCACTCCCTTGTTGCACGTTTTCATCGAAATTTACGGTGATGGTCTTGTCCAACGCAACGTTCGTATCGTTATTGACCGGATCGGTATTGACTATCACAGGCGATTGATATTTAACCGAGAAACCCCAGCCTTTTATCGTTACATTGCCCGAAATGTCTTTTACCGAAAGATCGACCGTATGGGCGGTTTGAGTTAAAATGCCTGGGGGAGTATAGCTTACTTTACCCGTCGCGGAATCATAAGCATGCTTCACCACACTCCCGTCCAACTTAAATGTAATACTTGCCGCATCTATCCCCTCAGGATCACTGACTAACGCACTTATCTCCGGGCTGGGGTTGTTGACCAGACTGTTGTCAGCCGGGGTCAATTCACTCACCACCGGCCCGTAAACATCCTGCTTTATCGTGGTAAAGTCGAAACTATAAGCCTGTTCCAGGCTGTTTTCCGCTTCGTCCTTCACGGCGCCTGCCGGAATATAAACGGCGTAAGTGGTGCTGTAACTTAAGTCTTGAATTGGGTCGACAACCAGCAGACTTCCGCTTATGTTGTAGGTGATGTCTACTACCGTGGCGCCGGTTTTAACACATATGCCGCTATAACTGTCACCCGGTCTTATATTCTTGCTGAAGGTCACATAAACGGTCTTATCCACCGGCATATTGCTCACGCCGTCAGCCGGATCTGTTCTGTATACGCACAAGACAGTCGCTTTGGTGACTCTGCGCAAGTTACCGTTCGCATCGTATTCATACGTAACCTTAAGACCATTATCGTAAGTAACGGATGATAATCGGCCCGAAACGTTATACTTGTAAATCGTGGCATTGGCCGGAAAGTTCAACTGTATCAGTAGTAACAGACAAAAAGCGATCATAGTGAAAAATCTCTTTTTAATCGTGGTCCCCTCCCCATACCGTATCTTGCTTGGATTTAGTGACAAATCAATATTCTTTTTGTAGACCGAAGAAGTTATTGTGGTTCCATCTAACATGTTATGGCATAATTTGTCGCAGGATTGTTCCCATATTAATCACTCAGGTAATGTTTGTCAAGGGGGTTATTTTGATATATATTGTCAGTATATTATAGATAAATACATGTATATGTTGTAAAATAGCATGTAAAATGGAAATAAAATTTACAGCAAGACCATCCGGCCTCATCAAAGCTAAGGTCATTTACACCCACACAGGATTGCTTTACGCAACCGCCGCTGAATAACACGTACCCTTATCCGGTGGTGCGCGAATATGCTAAAATAGTCCTATCGGCCGCGGCGACAAGCGCAAAGGGAGCATTCCGTCGATGTATCGTTTGGGCAAACGTACGCTGCCGCATGAACTTTGAACCTTGAACTTTAAACCATTTCTAAAGAGGTGAGTGTGATGATCCTTGTAACCGGCGGTACGGGGCTTGTCGGCAGGGCGGTAGTGAAGGAACTCCTCGATAACGGATTTGCGGTAAGATGCCTGGTGCGGGACCCGGAAAAGGCGCGTCTCTTGCTGGGCGATGCCTCCGAGTACATGCCCGGGGATGTGATGGACCTCGCGTCGCTCCTTAAGGCCGCTTCCGGCGCAGAGGCGGTGATACACCTGGTGGCGACCATCCGCGAGCAGGGAGAACGGACTTTTAAACGGATAAACGTGGAAGGCACGGTCAATACCGCGCGGACGGCGGTCGACGCGGGTGTGAAACGCTTCATCCACATGAGCGCCATCGGCGTAAGGGAGGGGCCCGCGTACCGGTATGCCCACTCGAAATGGCAGGGAGAAGAGGCGGTCCGCAACAGCGGTCTGGAATGGACGATAATCAAACCTTCCCTGATCTACGGCCCGGGTTTCGGCTTCTTCGACCGGATGGCCCAGTCCGTCCGGACTTCCCCGCCGCCTTTCGTCGCTTACCCGGCGGGCAAAACCCGTTTTCAGCCGATAGCGGCGCGTGATGTCGCCCGCTGCGTGGTCTCCGCCTTGAAAAACCCGGACGCCGTCCGGCGGGTTTACGAAATAGGCGGCCCGGAACACCTGACTTACGCACAGATGTTTGGGATTTATCTCGACGTCAACAGGATCAGGCGCATCAAGCTGCCGGTCCCGCTTTTCCTTTTACGTCTTGCGGTTCCCCTGATGGAAAAGCTCCTCCCCGACCCACCGGTAACCTCCGTGGAACTCAAACAGATGGACATCGATGTAATCACCGACCCGGACGCCGTCAAGAAGAACTTCGGCTTCGAGCCGGTAAGGTTGCGCGACGGGCTGGCATGCATCGCCTGACTTTGGGATGCATCGTCATTAGGCAGTTTTAGTTGAAAACCGTAGCACGATTGTGTACACTTATGGTAAGGTCAGTGAAGGAGGCGTAAGAGTAATGAGGTTTATTTCGGTACGCGAATTAAGGCTGCGGTCGGCAGAGATCTGGCGCCAGTTACAACTGGAAAAGGAAATGGTTATTACTTCCAATGGCAAACCGGTAGCCATTCTCGCAGGCGTCGAGGGAGAAGACGCAATCGAATATCTATCAACTTTGCGCCGCGCACGTGCGATGCTGGCGGTTAATAAAATCCAGGAACAGTCGCGGCGGAATGGCAAAGAGGAAATCTCGGCCGATGAAATAGAGAAAGAAATCCAATCCGTGCGGCAAAACCGCCCGCGATGAAGGTCGTACTTGATACTAACGTTTTGGTGTCCGGTTTGCTAAAGGGTTATAGCAACGCCGGGATGATCTTGCGGCTGGTCGCCGGGGGTTTAGTTCAAGTGGTTTACGATATGCGCATAGTTACCGAGTATCGAGAAGTTTTACTTCGTCCTAAATTCGGTTTCGAAAAAACCCTAATCGAATCCTTACTTGCCCAAATAAGGGAAGACGGGATCTTGGTTGTTCCGGAACCCCTTCCTGAAAGCCTCCCTGATCCTGATGACGAACCTTTCTTGGAAGCATCCTGGGCAATAGATGCCATTCTCAATACGGGCAACAAGAAACATTTCCCCCTGGCCGCATCTGGTAGAGTCCGGATTATGAGCCCGGCGGAATTCATTCGCTGCTTGGCGCGGCGCCACCGGCAAGACTTAACTGATTCAGCTATATAACGTAACCCCAAACTGAGTAAAATGACTGTCGAACGCGAACGCTGCTTTTTAATCCCTGTTCGTTCCATTACCGCAAACGTCGTGGCGTCCGTATAAAAAAAGGTTTTAGGGTTACTTTTTCCACCGGTCCGTCTCCCCGTCCGCCAAGTAATGGTCGTATTTTTCAGATACATTTGAACGCCCGCTTTCCGCAATGCCGACCAAAACTTCCAAATGGGATCGTTATCGTTCAACGGCACGAAGGGCTCAAGCTTCCGGAGGCGGATTTCATTTCCCTCCACTATCACCATAAGGGAATCATTTTCGTCAATACCCAGCTTCCGACGTATCCCAACCGGAATCGTCACTGCCCTTTGCTCGTTATACGTATAATTTCGTAAGCCATGGTATACTACCTGTAAAAAATTTTTACCCCCAGTATAACCTGGAAACCTGATATTTCAACCTGCCGTTATTCATGTATAACTCTGGTAATAAAAAACCCGTGAATCTGAGTGTTCCACGGGTTTTGTACTTCATTTTAGTCCCGCTGACGCGTCACGCCCGGCCGCGCAGGAATCTGTCGGCCGCCACGGCAGCCACAGCGCCGTCCGAAACCGCCGTCACTATCTGACGCAGGGACTTCACCCTTACGTCGCCGGCGGCGAAGAGACCGGGGGTCTTTGTCGCCATGTTCTCGTCGGTAACGACGTACCCCCGCGGGTCGAGGTCGACCAGGTCCTTAACCAGGTACGAGGCCGGTTTAACCCCGACGTAGACAAAGACGCCGTTTACCGCGATGTCTCTCTGGTTACCGGTAACCGTGTCCTGCACCTTAATCCCGGTGACCTCGTTCTCGCCCAGAATCTCCTTGACGTCCGTGTTCAGCAGCACTTCAACCTTGGGATCGGCACGCAGTTGTTCCTGAATGATCTTGGTCGCCCGCAGGGCGTCCCGCTTATGGATAAGATACACCTTTTCCACGAACCGCGTGAGGTATAAGGCCTCGTGGACGGCAGCGTCCCCGCCGCCTATGACCGCAACCTTCTGGTCCCGGAAAAAGAAGCCGTCGCAAATGGCGCAGTAAGAAACACCCTTGCCGCGCAACCGGTCCTCTCCCGGCACACCGAGCGGACTCGGCCCGCTGCCCGTGGCCAGGATTATCGTCTTCGCTTCGACGTCGCCCTGTATCGTCCGGAGGATAAACCGGTCCCCTTCGCGACGGATTCCGGCGACATCCAGCGACTTGAATTCCACGCCCAGCCGCCTGGTCTGCGATTCCATCTTCTCGACCAGCTCCGCCCCGGGAATGGGTTCCGGAAATCCCGGGTAGTTCTCTATTTTATCGGCTGTTAGGACCTTCCCCCCCGAGGCGCCCCTCTCGATGATGACCGCTTTCATTCTGGCACGGGCCGCATAAATACCCGCCGTTAAGCCCGTCGGCCCGGCGCCGATTATCGCCAAATCATAAACCACGTTTTCCACTCCTAACAGGATTAATCCAGGGTCAGAATTCAGTATCCAGTAGTCAGTATCCAGAATAAAAATTAACTGTATACATTCCGCACTTAGGATGGGATCCGAGGCTTATCTTTTCCCTGATGTCCCTGACCCTTCCGTTTTCCGCTTCTATATTCTTTATTTCGCCTCTACAACCTTCTGACTTCTGACTTCTGGCTACTGGCTACTATACTATGAACATACCGCTCTCGCCGCCTCGATCACCCCGAGCATAACGTGCTCCTTCGAAAGTCCCCCCTGGAGGTAGGCCGCAAACGGCTCCCGCAGCGGGGCATCCGCGGTGAATTCGAGCGAGGCCCCCTGAACGAAAGTCCCCGCGGCCATCACAACGTCATCCCTGTAACCGGGGAGAAATCCGCCTTCGGGCCTGACGTAGGCGTCCACCGGAGAAGACGCCTGTATCGCCCGGCAAAAAGCCAACAACCTCTTTTTGGAACCGATCCGGATGCCCTGAACTATATCGCTCCGCGGTCGGTCATAGCAGGGTAGCACCTCGAAGCCGAGACGTTCGAAAAAACGCGCGGCGAAAACCGCCCCTTTGAGCGCTTCGGCCACAAAATGCGGCGCGAGGAAAAACCCCTGAAAAAACAACCGCAGATAGCCGCCGGTCGGCGCCACCGATTCCCCCAACCCGGGGGCGGTTAGCCTGTTTGCGGCCATCCTCACCAGTTCCTTCTTGCCGGTTACATAACCACCGGTAGGCGCGATCCCGCCGCCCGGATTCTTGATCAGGGAACCGGCGCAAAGGTCGACCCCCACTGCAGGCGGCTCCACAAGATCCACGAATTCACCGTAGCAGTTGTCCACAAGCACCAGCGTCTCCGGGCTTACGGCTTTGGCGTAAGCCGTAAGCGATTTTATCTCGTCTATCCCCAGACCGCACCGCCAGGCATACCCGGCTGACCTCTGGATGAGCATCATACGCGGCTTGCGTTTCAGATGAACGCCGATGGACTCCATATCCGGCCGGCCGTCGGGAAGCGGCTCCACCTGCGTGTATTCTACCCCAAAATCTGCCAGAGAACCCGGCTCTTCTCCCGCGATGACCTTCTCCAGGGTGTCGTACGGGTTACCCTGCACCGCGAGGAGTTCGTCGCCGGAACGCAGCACACCGAAGAGGCAAAGGGCCAGGGCGTGGGTACCGGAAACGATCTGGGGCCGCACCAGGGCTGCATCCGCCCCGAAAACGCGCGCGTAAACCGAATCGAGCGCATCACGTCCGGTATCGCCGTAGCCGTAACCGGTCGACCCGTATAAATGAAAGCCGCTGACGCGCGCCGATTGATAAGCATCGAGAACCCGGCGCTGGTTAGCCAGAGCCAAGGCATCAACGCGGCGCCACAGCGACTCAACCTCCGCTATCACTTCATCCGCAAGCAGTCCAAACCTGTCCACAATAATTCTTGTACCGGTATACAAACGGCAGCCCGGCCTTATTTAGGCGGTTCCTGCACCGAAGTGCTTACGGGCCTTACCGGGCTTATCGTCGAGATGGCGTGCTTGTAGACCATCATCTGACGTCCTTCGCTCTCCAGGATTACCGTAAAATTATCGAAGCCCCGCACCATACCCTTCAATTGAAACCCATTAACCAGAAAAATAGTGACGGAAATACTCTCTTTCCGTACCTGGTTAAGAAAAGCGTCCTGTAAGTTGATCTGTGTCTTCGTCACAACTAATTCCTCCGTAAAACACTTTTTCTCTTTCTTAATAGAATCCTGGAAAAGGCATAAATCCTGGCCCGTTAGACACACTCCCCGCCGCGAAAACCTCGATTTACGCCTCCAGGCGCTTCCCCTTTTCTTTTCGCTACCGCCGGAGATACTCCTTCACACCCGCGGCAATTTCTTCGGCCAACGTTTCCGCACCGGAAAACTTGGAGACGCCAAGCCAACAGATACGCTCATCACGCCGGAACCAGGTCAACTGCCGTTTCGCGAAGCGACGGGTATTGCGCTTCAAAAGATAAACCGCCTCATCCAGACTTGTCTCGCCCGCCACATAGGCCGCAATCTCCTTATAACCCAAAGCCTGCATCGATACGGCGCACCGTTTAAGTCCCCCCTTCAAAAGTCCTCTGACTTCTTCTACGAGCCCGGCGGCAAGCATCGCTTCCACCCTGGCTTCAATCCGCCGGTACAACTCCTGCCTTTCCATAAGAAGTCCGTATACCATACTATTGTATTGCGGTCCCGCCGGAACAGACACCGCTTTCGAAACGGGCGCCCCCGCCTGGTTGAAGATCTCCAGCGCCCGGATGATGCGTTTGGAATCGTTGGGGTGAAGGCGCTCCGCCGTTTCCGGGTCTACGGCGCGCAGGCGGTCATGAAGGGACACCGGGCCGAACCGCCTGGCTTCCTCCATGAGGCGGTGGCGCAAATCCTTGTCCACGCCGCCGGCAAACCGGTACCCGTCCAGCACCGCCCGGATGTACAGGCCCGTACCGCCCGTCAGAATCGGCAGGCGGCCGCGCGCGTTTATTGCGCGGATGAGTCCCACCGTCAGCGCCTGAAAGGCCGCCACGCTGAAGTCTTCTCCCGGATCCACAACGTCAATCAGGTGGTGCGGCACGCCTTTGCGCTCGTCACCGGTGGGCTTGGCGGTGCCGATATCCATTCCCCGGTAGACCATCATCGAGTCGGCCGATATTATCTCCGCGTTTACCCTAAGCGCGACCTCAACCGCGACCGCCGTCTTACCGGTCGCCGTCGGGCCGGTTATCACGAGCAGCGGCAGCCGTTCCGTCATTTTTCGATCACACCGTAGGCGACACGGGCATACCGCCCACCGACAACCCGCTCAAACCCCAAGCGAGCGCATTCCCCGCCGCCACGCCTTTCCTTCATTACCACCCGCCGGCGGGCCACCCGCACGGCCTCCTTTACCGCCTCGGAGGTGAGGGGGGACGTTTCTCCTATAGCACGGAGCGGGACCACCTGAAAGGCACCCTTTACGGGGGTACCGAAAAACGGATCGAAGTAAACAACGTCAAAACCACCCGCCGGCGCCTTACTCAGATAATCAAGGTGGTCCGCCGCCTTCACCTCGATACGGCGCATCGTCGCCTGCAAAAGCGGCTCCGGTTCCAGGAACCACCGCCGCAGGCCGTGCCCGACCACCGCGGCAAGCACCGCGGACTTTTCCAGGCCCAGGACCCTGCCGTCCGGTCCGGTAACGAAACCGGCCACGTACGCATCCGCGCCGAGGCCCAGCGTACAGTCCAGTACGGAGTCCCCCGGCCGTAAACCCATCGCCTGTACCATTTGGTCAGGTTTCCCATACAGGACATTCTTTATGCGGAGTTTGGCGGTCCCCGGATGGAAATAGAACTCCTTAAGAACCGTCACACCGCTGTTTATTTCCGCGCCGCCATCCGATTCCGCGCCTGATTCCTCTTCCCCTTTGGGAAAAGGCGTTCTCAGCCTCCCGGCGCCGCTCTGAACGTAGAAAAGGCTTACCCGTTTCGTTCCGACCGCCAGTACACCCTGAACCCCGTACGCCGTTATCAGGTCCTCGATGCAGTACCCTTCGCGCGGGACATAAACAGCGCCCAGCTCGGCCGCGCATTCCAGCGCCTCAACCCCGACACCGGGCCCCCCGCGCAGCGTTGTCGTAACCACAACCCTCAAGGCTTATCGTTACCTCCGGCCGAAACGCCGTTCAAGCTCTTCGCGGCTGAGACAGATAACCGTCGGGCGGCCGTGCGGGCAGGTCAACGGCTCTTTGCAGGCGGCAAGCCTGTCAAAAAGCGCCGTGACCGCCGCCGCAGCCATGGATTCACCGGCTTTTACGGCGTTGTGACAAGCCATTGAGGCCAGCGCGCTCCTTTCATGGTCGAGAGGATCGCCTGCGGCGAGGCAGGCCGTGAGGTCGGCCAGTAACAACAGCGCGCCGTCGAGGTCCGATCCCGCGGGAATTGCCCTGAGAAGGCCGGTCCCCTCGCCGAACGGCTCGACCATAAAGCCGTACCTCTCTATTTCTTCCGCCACCGCCCGCAGTTCCACCGAAACCGTATCGAGCACCACCGGCTCTACGAGCATCTGGCTGGTAATCCCGCCGCGGGCGAGCGCGGACGCATACTTCTCGAAAAGCACCCTTTCGTGGGCGGCATGCTGGTCCACGATATACAGTCCTTCCGGTCCGGCGGCCAGCAGGTACGTCGGCCGTATAAAACCCAGGTAGCTGAGAGCGGGGAACCTCTCTCCGTACAACGCCCTTTCCTCTTTTGCCAGGACGCCCTCTGTCGCCGCACCCGCGGCGGTCTCTCCTTGAGCCGGCTGCCACCCGGCCCCGGCGGGGTCTTCCCGCCCGCCCAGGCGGCGTAAAACGTCGCTCCATTCCGGCAGCGATCTTTGTTGTACGGGCATTCGTACGGGATTGGAGCGGGCGCCCGGAATCAGACCGGTCCTGCCGAAAAGCGCCGATTTTACCGCCCCGCGGATGAAATCCGCCACCTCCCGTTCCCGGCTGAACCGGACCGCGGACTTCTGGGGGTGTACGTTGACATCCACCACACCCGGATCGACCGTCAGGTGGAGCACGAAAAAGGGGTGTTTCCCCGTGGGCAGCAGCGTTCCGTATGCCAGGTAAACCGCTGTGTTCAGACCGGCGTGCTTAACATAGCGGCTGTTGACCAGCAAAGTCTGCGACCGCCTGGTGGTCCGCGAAAGCGCCGGGCGGCCGACAAAACCCTCCAGCCGCATGCCCTCTGTTTCGGCGCTTACCGGGACCAGCGCGCCGGCGACCGTCTCGCCGTAAATGGTGTTTATGGCGGACAGAAGACCGGCGCCTGTGGTCCGGAAGACCTCACGCTCCCCGTACGACAGGCTTAAGGAGACGTCGGGCCGCCCGAGGGCCAGGCGGACCGCGGTATCCGTAACCGCCGTGTTTTCTGTTTTCCAGGAACTTAGGAACTTGCGGCGGGCAGGGGTGTTGTAGAAAAGGTCGCGAACCGTAATCGTGGTACCGGACGGCGCCCCGGTAGCCTCAAATTTAACGACCTTTCCCCCGTCAATCTCCAACAGCGTTCCCGCCAGCGCGCCTTTAACCTTTGTTTTCAGGGTCATGCGGGAAACCGCCGCAATGCTCGGCAGCGCCTCCCCCCGGAAACCGAGGGTTTCTATCCGCTCGAGGTCGGCACCGGACGAGATTTTGCTCGTCGCGTGCCGCTCGAAGGCGAGCGGAACATCCTCCCCGGCGATCCCGCAGCCGTTGTCCGAAACCGTTACCGATTCCAGTTCCTTTCCGGACAACGCCACCTTCACCGTCGCAGCCCCGGCGTCAAAAGCGTTCTCCACCAACTCTTTGACCACCGACGCCGGACGCTGCACCACCTCTCCGGCCGCAACCCTGTTCACCGTTTCCGGATCCAGTACCTTTATCCGGCCCATGCTCAACTCCCGCCCCGTCTTCCCCGGCGCCGGTGGGGCTTCGCCTCCACCGACCCCTTCAGTTTAACCAACAGGTTTAACGCCTCAACGGGTGTTATGTTATTTATATCAACCTTCAAGAGCTCGTCCAATACCGGGTGCTCCTCCGGCCGGGGAAACATCTCCAGTTGAACCACCTTCGATTGATCGGCCGTCCGGGCTTCAAGTTCGTTCAGCACCTGGCGCGCCCGCTGCAGCACCTCTTCCGGCAGTCCGGCGAGCGCCGCCACCTGAATCCCGTAGCTTTTGTCCGCCTTCCCGGGAACCACCCGGTAAAGGAACGCGATTCCCGACGCTCCCTCCTGCACGGCCACGTTAAGGTTGAAAACACCGCCGATGCGGTCCAGGTCCGTCAGTTCATGGTAGTGGGTGGAGAAAAGCGTCTTCGCGCCGGTTTCGGTGGCGATGTACTCTATTACGGCCCGGGCGATGCTCATCCCGTCGTAGGTGCTGGTGCCCCGCCCCACCTCGTCCATGATAACGAGGCTGCGACGGGTGGCCCCGGCAAGGATTGTGCGGCACTCGCTCATCTCCACCATAAAGGTGCTCTGCCCCCCCGCCAGGTTGTCGGCGGCCCCTACCCGGGTAAATATCCGGTCCACTACCCCGATTTCCGCACCGGCGGCGGGCACGAAACTCCCGGTCTGGGCCATCAGTACGATGAGGGCCGTCTGGCGCATGAAGGTGCTCTTCCCCGCCATGTTCGGTCCCGTGATAATCGCCACCCGCCGGGAAGCATCGTCAATGTCGGTGTCGTTCGGCACGAAACCGCCCGGTCCCAGGAAACGCTCCACCACCGGATGCCGCCCTTCACGGATGACGATCGCGCCGCTCTCATTAACCGCCGGGCGGCTGTAATTCCCTTTCACCGCCGCGGTCGCCAGCGACTGCAGAGCATCCAGTTCGCCGGCGGCGCGGGCGCTCCTCAGGATGCGGTCGATGGCGCCGGCCACCTCCTCCCGCACCGAGCAGAAGAGTTTGAATTCAAGAGCGTTTAATCTTTCCTCGGCGCTGAAGACCATCTCCTCATATTCTTTCAACTCGGGGGTTATATAACGCTCGGCGTAAGCCAGCGTCTGCCGCCGCTCGTAGTCCTGCGGCACAAGCGAAAGGTTTGGTTTCGTCACCTCGATGTAGTATCCGAAAACCCGGTTGTATCCTACCTTTAGAGACTTGATGCCCGTGCGCTCCCGTTCCTTCGCCTCGAGGCCGGCGATGAACCCCCGGGCGTCGCGCCGTATCGACCGGAGTTTATCCACTTCGGCGTTGTAACCCTCGCGAATGACCCCGCCCTGGTCGAGAACCGCAGGCGGTTCGGGCGCAACGGCGTTCGAAATGAGTGAAATCACGTCGCTCAAATCCACAAGCCGCCCGGTCAGAGCGCCGAGCAGCCCCTCCGCCGAAGCCAGGTTTTCCTTAAGTTCTTCTATTTTTACTAGCGATTCCTTGACGGACAGGAGATCGCGCGCGCCGGCCACCCCGTATGCCAACCGCCCCGCAAGACGCTCCAGGTCGTTCACCTGTTTGAAAATCGCTCTCATTTTTTCTCTTAATGCGCCGTCTTCCACCAGTGTGGCAACGGCTTCAAGACGCTCATTGATCGCCCCGGACGCCAGCAGGGGCTGGTCCAGCCAACTGCGCAGCCTTCTGCCGCCCATGCCGGTAAGCGTGTAATCCAGCACGTCGAGAAGCGTTCCCTTCCTGCCGCCGTCCTGCAGCGAGCGCGTCAGTTCGAGGTTCCGGCGGGTGGCGGCGTCAAGCACCATAAACCCGCCGGGGGTGTAAAAAAGTATCCTTGTCATGTGCGCCAGGTCGCGTTTCTGTGTCTCTCTCAGATAGGCGATAAGCCCGCCGGCGGCCGCCCAGCACTCAACTCTTTGTCCGTTTACCCCTAGCTGATCTCCTCCCTCTTGGGAGAATACACTCTCATCTGACGCTGCATGTACACCAAGTTGAGTGCTGGGCCGGAATAGGTCCGCGGGATAAAAACTGACCGCCGTCGAAACCGCAGCCCTCACCAGGCCGGCCAGTTCGCGGGCCCCTTCCGGAAGCACGGCCTCCACCGGCTGCAGACGATAAATTTCGTTATAAAGCTGCTCCCGCGCTCCCGGACCGCTGAATTCCGTAACCCGGAAGTCGCCGGTCCCCACGTCCGCCGCCGCAAGACCGTACCCGTCCGGACCATACGTCGCGACGGCTATTATATAGTTGTTATGGCAGTGGTCCTGAGCCTGACCCTCAAAGAAGGTTCCGGGCGTGACCACCCGGGTGACCCCCCGTTCCACCAGCCCTTTGGCCTGTGCGGCATCCTCCAACTGCTCGCAGATAGCGACCTTGAATCCGTGGGCAACCAGCCGCGCGATATACCCGTCCACGCTGTGGCAGGGAACCCCGCACATGGGGACGCGGCCCAGTTTTCCGGAGGACCGCCCGGTAAGGGCCACCTCAAGGACAGGAGCAGCCTTTTGGGCGTCGTCGTAAAACATTTCGTAGAAGTCACCGAGGTGGAAAAGAAGGATCGCATCCGGGTACTGCTTCTTTATCTCTGTATACTGCTGCATCATCGGAGTAAGACTCAAAGGGAAGAACCCCCCGCCATATATCTCCCCTATTATACCAAACCCTCCGGACAAAAAAAATAACCCCCGGAAACCGGGGGCGCCGAAAGCTTTATAACCATTTAGACACAGGGTTCAAGCCCGAATTCATCCAGCACTCAGCGGAATAATTGCACCCATTGATAGTAATCTATTAGCCGACTTGCACTCCGCGTACTAACGATCGATTTAACACCTGAGTGCTGGAAGTAGTCAGAATCCAGAATAGAGACCGGTTAGTCGAAATATGTCCCCTACACGGCTTTTAAACCTAACCCTCGCCGCAGCCGCCGCCGCAGCCCGAACAACCTTCGGAACTGCAGCCCGCGCCGCCGGTTATCGCCTGGTTCAAAATCTGGTTGATCTGTCGAAGTATGCGGTCAAAACTATCCTGCGCCTCCATGAAGTGGCTTATCAATTGGTTTGCATTCATGCGGCCCCGGACCGATGCGAAAGACTCCTGCTGTTCCGAGGAAGGCTGTACCCCCTGCGCCTGCGCAGACTCAAGTTCCTGCCTATAGCGTTGAAACTCTTCGATCAGCGCGCGGGCGTCCGAATCCGCGAACATCGCCTGTTCGGCCTCCCGCACCGCCAGCAGTTCCGCACTCTCGCTGATTGCCGCGCCTAATTCCCATGCCTTGGTCAATATCGACACCTTTTCACCCCCCTTTGGGAAGGCTGCCAAAACTTCGTCAGGCTTTGTCAGGCTCGCCCGGAAATCAGCACAAGTACAGAGTGCCGGGCGCTTATGCACTTCAGCGTATGCTCCGCGCCGCCTTTGCCTTCCGCCACATCGTTTTTCGCAACCTCCGTAGACCTTCCCTTATTATGTACAAAAACTTTCAGGGTTCTTTCTACAGGCTGTTCTCTAACGCCGTTATCCGGACAGCCCTGCCAAAACTCAGCCCGTTTGCTAAGATCTTGAGACCACCCGGAGACAAATCAGGATAATTATAAGCTATTGAACGCGCTTTAACAAGTAGCCCAGCCCGGACAAACCGGAACCAAATACTCTGGGACACGGAGGCAGATCATTAAGTCCTAAGTCGAAGCCGCAACCTTTAAACCTCAACCTGCAATCGCAGCTCCTCTGCTACTCCCCGGACTTAGGACGCTTTCTAAAGTTCGAAATCCTATGTCCTGCGTCCTAAGTCCGGAAAAGGAACCTGGGACTTTCGACTTCGATTTCCTCTCGTTCCCGTACTGAGGACCAGGGACTTTCGACTGAGGACTTAATTTATCTCCCCCTCAAGGTAGGTCAGTTTGCCCGCGGTTATACGCACCGGCACGAGGCTCCCAATAAGGGCGGGGTCGCCCCTGAAGACGACCGTTTTGTTCGTGCGGGTCCGGCCGGTCAGTTTTTCCCGGTCGGCGGCGCTCGGCCCTTCCACCAAGACCTCGCGCACCTTCCCCTCTTCCGCCCGGTTGAGTTCACGGCCAATCACCTGCTGCAGGGCGATAAGCTCCTGGACCCGCAGGGACTTAATCTCTTGGGGCACCTGATCGCTGAAAGAAGCCGCCGGCGTACCCCGGCGCGGGTTGTACACGAACGTAAAAGCCTGATCAAACCGCACCTCACGGATCAGGTCAAGGGTAGCGGCAAAGTCCGCTTCGGTTTCCCCGGGAAAACCGACCATAATATCGGTGGTGATGCCTGCTTCGGGCACAGCCGCGCGTATCTTTCGGATAAGATTCAGATAATCACCGCTGGTGTAACCCCGGCGCATCATTCCGAGAACCCGGTCCGAACCGGCCTGTACCGGAAGATGAAAGTTCTCGCAAACCTTGTCGAGTCCGGCCACCGCCTCGATGAGCTCGTCCCCGAAGTCCCTGGGGTGGGAGGTGGTGTACCTGATACGCCAAAGTCCCCGCACCCCGTTGAGCGTGGTGAGCAGACCGGCGAAGGAAACCCCCGGCGACAACCCCTTGCCGTAAGAGTTCACGTTCTGCCCCAGAAGCACCGCCTCCCGGTAACCTTCCGCCGCAAGTGCCGCGACCTCCCCTACTATTTCATCCGGCACACGGCTGCGTTCCCGCCCGCGCACGAATGGGACAACACAATAGGAACAAAAGTTGTTGCACCCGTACATTATCGGCACCCATGCCCGCAAAGAACTCTCCCGTTTTACGGGCAGACCTTCCGGCACGCAGCAGGCCTCCGGCAAAACCTCGACCAGCGGCCCCTCCGCCTGCACCCGCGCAAGAAGACGCGCGAGTTCATGCCGGTTGTGAGTGCCGATAACCAGGTCGACCGCCGGGAAACGCCGCCGCATCTCCGCCGCCACTCCGTCCTGCTGCGGCATGCACCCCGTAACGCCGATTATCATGCCCGGGCGGCGCTCCTTGAGACGGCCGAGGTTCCCGAGCAGTCCCCACACCTTGTTTTCCGCGGTCTGCCGGACGCAGCACGTGTTGATAAGAACAAGGTCGGCATCCTCCGCTCCGAACGCCCTGCTGTAACCCATCCCCTCCGCGATACCCGCCATTACCTCGCTGTCCCAATCGTTCATCTGACAGCCGTAAGAATAGATATAATAATTTTTCAAGGTTTTTATTCTTCCCGTTCTTTCGCGTTATCGATTTAAGCGAAGTTGTCACAATTATATCAACTCTCGAACCGCACGCAAAACCGTCAGGAGCTCGTTTTACAGAAACAGCCGGGAAAGCGGTCCCCCATGAAGCCTGCCGGACCAAAAACAAAGGAAAAACCCCGCCCTTTCGGGAAGGGTTTCATATACCGATAAATTGTAAGTTCTTGAAGCCCTTATCCTAAGGAGCTGCCGCAAAACGGCGCCTGCAACACTCTCCTAAGAGACCGGTTGCTGCAGTTTTGCCTGTGTGGCCTGCCGGTAAACATCCGCAAAGAGAATACAACTGACACAGCTGATATAAAAGCCGCCGAGGATGCTTATAATTACTCCGAGGAGAGGGATCACAGATAAAAACATCAATACAATACCCAGCGCGATCACTAAGATATAGGCCAGGATATAACTGCCAAAAACCTTTCCGATATACGAAAAAATAGTGCCGAAGCTGAAAGCCGCGGCGAAACTTCCCGTGGCCGCGTAATGCGTGAGGGCCATGGGCACGAAGAACCCGATTATCAGCGCAACCAGCGTGGCCAGCGCCATCCCCCCGGCGAACAACCCGGAGTAACCGTCTTGGAAGCTCCCCAACCCGCCGGTCGCCATCATCACTATTATGGGAATCAGCATGTATACAAAGCAGGCGATGAAGACAAGGAACCCGTTGACGAATTTCTCGCCCCAGTTTTCCCAGGTCGGCATCTCGCCCTTTTCGTTAACGGCGTCATGGGCAAGCTGCAACAGGTACCCCATCGAAAGGAAATTAACGATGGGAATCATGTTTAGAACCGCGCCGATTATCACCTTGACAAAGCCGCCGTCAACCAGTGGAAGCCGCAGAGCCCGTTCAATATTCACCATGTTTCACCTCCCTTCGAGCAGTTTCTTCACTTACCATTTCGCTTTTCTACAAGATATTCCTTTCAAGGTTATATGGTTTCTGATAAATTTTAAACTTGCCGTTCAGCCGGATATAAATGAGAATTGACCCTCATTTGCTATTTCTATTGCACTCGGCGCCGGACAGGGTACAATTTTCCCCCTGCCTGGATAGACAGCAACAAATTGTATCACAATAGGCTTAGGAGGTGTACAAAATGCCGCAGACGAATATCAGCGAAATGGAAAAGCTTCAGATCGGGGAAACGTTGAGGACGGAACAGGTACGGGTCAAAAAGCTTGCGGTCTACATGGACGCGATTCAAGATCCGGCGCTGAAAGGGCTTTTAAACCAGATGCAGCAGGTAAGCCAGCAGCACGTGAATGTCCTGAACAACATCCTCGGACAGGCCGGCATTCCTCAAACACCGGCATACTATTAGGAGGTGATAAGCATGAGGCTCGATGACAAGGACATCCTGGCCGACTGTCTAAAGGACGCCAAGTTTTTCTCCGAATCCTATCACGTGGCCACCCTGGAGTCGACAAACGACCAGATAAGGAACACGTTCCTCAGGATGATGAACGACGAAATGGCGACCGCGAAGATGATCTTCGACGCAATGCACCAACGCGGCTGGTACCAGGTCGATATGGCGCGGGCGACGGCGCCCGGGGCGCAGGCGCAGTACGCCAACCCCGCCGGAGGGATTCGCCCCGATTACCCCGGAATGCAGACGCAAGGATTCCACCCCCGGCCCGAAACAAGCTTCCAAAGGCCGGAGGGAGACCCGACCAACCGCTGGTAACAAGAAACCACCCCGCCGGGGTGGTTTTAACTTATGTGCATGAGCTTTTAACGAAGCATGGGTCTGCAATGCGTGTCAATAGCGTTTACCCGTCTGTAGCAGAACTGCTGAGGGCGGAGAGGTAGGCCCAGGGCTTGGCGAAGGCCAGCTTCATGTAGGCGTGCTGGCAGGCGAGATCGTAACTTGCCGCCTTCGCTTCCGCGAGCGCCTTCTCGGCTGCGGTTACATCCGCCGGTGTCGCCATCCCAACCGTTAATTTGACTTTGGCCACGCGCAGGTTCTCCTCGGCGACGCGAGTCCCTTCCTGCGCCCCGGCGTAAGCCTCTTCAAGGCTCTTTATCCCGTAATACAGGGAACGTGTCAACTGCTTATACGCTTTCTTGGTGCTTGCAGCATCGAGTTCCTTCTGTTCCACCTCAATTTTGCGGGCGAGATAAGGGCGGTACTCCCCGGTGTAAAACGACATATCTTCAAGGTACTTCTGCAAAGTAACGTTTTCATTGGCGAGCCAAACCGTGGGAGCGTTTTCCAAAACCTTAGCCACTTCGGTGTCAAGGTTATCGACTTTTAAAGGAGTGAACGTAATCTCATCGGTGAGCACCGGGCGGTCTTCAGGCTTAAGACCTACAAGTGTGTTTAAAGCAGCATAAGCTTTATCCAAGTCATTCTTCGCACTGTTCAAATTACTTTGAGCATTGCTGTACTGCACCTCTGCCGCGATGAGCGCCGTGCGCGTAACCAGCCCCACCTGGTACCCCGCCCTAGATCTGCGCAGTTGCCGTTGCGCGCTGGACAACGAGGCTTCGGCCGCTTTTATCTTCTCGTACGCCGTTAAAACGTCCCAATACTTTTTGCAGGTATCCAGCGCCAAGCTGTCCTGCTCGCTGGTTAACGACTTCTTGCTCATCCGCCAGGTCAAGTCCGCCATTAACAGGTTCGACCAGGGAACTTCCACCAAGGCGCTGCCGGCGGGTTCGGTTGGCGTGAAGTCGATTTGCTGGGCCCGGTAATCCCGAAGTTCCTCCGTGCGCTCGGTTTCCTTCTCCGCCTTCTTTAAGCTCTCGCTGTTGCCGAGAGCCGCGCTGACCGCCTGGTTTAATGTAAGATTCAGCGGGCCTTTTTCCGCCGCAGCCCAACCCGGAGAGGCCGCCAGTGCCAGATTAACTGACAATACAACGATTATAGTCAGTAAAGATACCAAACGCCTAGTACCCACGATGGAACCCCCTAAATTAGTTAACTAGATTAACTAATACCAGTATAGACCGGCTTGAAAAGCTATGTCAATAAAAGACGCAAAATTCGGTAAGCGCCAGAGATCTAATAGGCGATTTGGACCTGAGACCACTGAGCGTCCGTTGCATTCATGACCCTTAAGATACTGTCCCGTTCCAATATTTTAACTCCGGCCACTATCTCTTCCTTACCCATCCAGCATTTATTGCCGGTCATGTCGCCGTTGGCCAAAATCACGGGACGTTCAACGCCGAAAGGCCACTTTTCGATGTATTTGAATTTTACCCTGGCCCCGTCGAAACCTTTTTTACCCGGAAGGCTTGCGGTGTTGACATCCGCGCCCAAAACCAACCGGCAGGAGGTCCCGCTGTCCGCATACACCTTAACGGACCCCGCCTTAGCCAGTGCATCGGGTTCGAATATGACCTGGAAATCAACTTTGGTATTTATATTTACCGTCAACTCCAGTCTTTGACCCGGAGTAAAGCTGCCTTCCGCATCCGGATTCCCGCTCGGTTGCTGCTCCTCCCGGGTGGAAATGCGCACCGTCTGGCTCTCTCCGTCCCAGCTCACGTTGGTACCCAGGGCTTCGCTGACGAAGCGGAGCGGCACCATCGTTCTTCCTTTGATTATCATCGCCGGAACATCAAGTGTAATCTTTTCCGTATTTCTTAAAGCTTCGCGTTGCCCGACACAAAGCGTTATTGTCGTACTGCCTTTAGTCGCAATAACGGTTTGTGTAGTTGCCTGCCATTGGACTTCAGCTCCCAACGCCTCAAAAATGGCGCGTAAAGGAACAAGCGTGCGCCCTTGAATTATTTGAGGCGATGGGTCAAGCCCAAAACTTAGCCGCTGACCGTCAATTTTAACGGTGATGGCCGCCGCGGCGGGAGCGATCCCACCCGCAAACAGTATTAGGATAGCTACAAAGGCCGAAATAGTACACGCTCTCAAGCGCCGAACCATGAGTATACCTCCCCAAGGCAAGAATTATCATCCGGTAAAACCAAGACTATACAATCTTCGGCGCCCTTTTTGTTTTTCCCTGCTGTGGTTTAATATAAAAAGGACCCGAGGCATTCCTGCCCCGGGTCCTTTATTGGAGAACGGTGTTAGTTAACGGTCACGGTCTGGTCCGTTTCGTTGTATACCACAGTGCATCCAAGCGCCTGGGCAACCCAGCGAACCGGGAGCATGGTCCGCCCGCTCTTAACCACAGCCGGCACGTCCATGGTGATCGAGATGCCGTTGATGACCATCGTGGTGGAACCGATGGTGAGCTGGACGACCTTGTCGCCCTTGATAACGGTAACCTTGCCGTTGGCGTACAGGATGTTGTCCGCCGAAACACCCGCCGCGTAGGCCACGTAACGGAGCGGCACGAAGGTCCGGCCGTTCTCGATGTACGCGGCCGCGTCCATGGTCTGCTCCACGCCGTTTATGGTGTACTTCGCATCGCCGATCTTAAAGACCGCGGTCTGCTTGGTCTCACCGGGAGCCGGGGTGATGCAGGTGCCGTTAATGGCTTCAGCAGCCGTGGTGTTCTGCGGGAAGAGCCCGTTAGCAAAGGCGAAGGTGGCAGGGTAGTACGGACGGTCTGCAGCCACAAGGGCTCCGCCGACATCAGCATCGTTGACCTCGTCGATGGCGTCCCCGCCGATATTTACCTGAATCGGACCTTCCGGAACGGTCCTGTCAATCGTGAACAGGATGTCAGAGATATAGATGGTGCCTGCAACCGAACTCTGCGCCTTAATCGGCACGGTCAGCGTCCTTCCGCCCTTGCCGGCAATGGCGTTCGTATCGACCTCTACGTCACCGGCGGATACGGAAACCGTCGGCAGTTCAGCCCATGTCACGCCGACCGGCGCCGTCAGGGTCAGGTTCTGACCGTTTTTCAAGGCTTCCTTGAAGCCTTCAGCAATCGTGATCTTGCCTGCAGCCTGGCTCTGAACACCGATCTTAAGGTCCGGTGTTTCCGCCGTCGCGGTAAGAGCCGCAGTGGCCTTGCCCAGGACTGCTTCTCCCGCCGCGCCCGCGCTGCCGGCTACGGTGACTTTCACATCGCCGCTGAAGTCTGCGGCCATGTCTATCGTCATGTTTTCCCAGGTTAGTGTTGCTTTCCCGCCACCGGCAGTGTTGGTAACGGTGTACTTCACCTCACGGCCTTCGCTGCCCACGCGGACAGGTCCGGTCAGGGTCACGCCGCCGCCGCTCACGGTCGGCGCCGGAATCGTCGCCCACTTGCATCCGGCCGGCAGGCTCATACTGAGCGTGCGTCCGGAAAGCAGGCTGTCGGCGGCTGTTTCCTTGATCTCCAGCTTGCCGAGCTTCTGCGCTACGCGACCAGGTTTGATGTCTTCTTTTACGGTCGCAGCGGTCACGGTTACACCGAAATCGACATACTTACCGATAATAAGCGTACCCGGAGAGTAGCTGCTGGTACCGCCCACGGTGACTTCGATATCACCGAGCTTGGCGGTGGAGGAATCAACGGAAATGTCGGCCGCTACCCTGAAAATACCCTTTAACCGGGCACAGGCCGCGTTACGGTTGATTACCAGCGTGCGCTCGCCGTTGCCACTTATTGACCAGGCCGGCGCAGCAAGACAGTTATCGCCGTCATTCACGCGGATCAGGGTCGCGCCGGCGGTGTTCCAGGTGAAGCCGTTGGGAAGGGTGAACTTCATGGTTTCGTTTTCCTTCTTGATCGCACCTGCGGCATTCTCGCTCATGTTGATCTTGAAGGCCTGCCCGGTGCTGCCCGACTCGTTGATGCTCGGAACGTCGGGCGTGGAAACCGTTACCGCACCCGAACTGGCCTTGCCGACCACCACGGTATTGGAAGTGAACTGTCCGGCCAGACCGGTCAGGGTTGCCACGATGTCGCCGCTCGCGTCACTCGGAACGTAAACGTGCGGCAGGGTCAGCGTAATCAGGACGTCGGTGTAAACGGCGGCGGCTGTTACGTCTAACCTCAACTCATTCGCGCCGAAAGGTGCATAAACCACATCTGTGGTGACCGCACCGCCGGCGGGGGTCGTCTGGGAAACATTCGCTTGGGGAAGTTGATCCGTTACGATATCCCAGTCCGTGGTCGGCAGCGACACCAAAACCGAGTGGGTGCCGGTGCCCAGGTTGTCGACCGTAATTGTTATTGTGCCGAGGTCGGCCGTAGCGGGCGGCACGACGGTGGGGGTGGTCAGAGCCCCGTAAGTCGTCGCTGCAAATGCCGGTCCCGCCAGCGGGAGCAGCAGCGTCGAGAGCATCGCCAGCGTCAGCAGGATGCTGAGCCATTTTCTGCGAATTTTTATCAAGCTTTTTCCCTCCTGAATTAGTGTCGATAATGATCTCTGGTTAATCGGTTGTTAAAAGAGCTTCTTAAGAGGTATTCCGGGACCCGGCGGAATTTCCCGCCTTTCCCTTGACTGCGGCCTGGCGGCCTTTACTGCCAGCAAACCCTCCCTTCCTGTTTTCTGCGACGTTCACTGTGCCTTTCAAACCGCTTTCGGTGCTCCGTCGCCCTGCGCACGGACGCCGGAGGCGCCCGTACAACCAAATAAGGTAACCGAGAAAGGATTATTCTTCTTTCTTAAGCAGATTCCTGCCGGAGTTGCGTGTTTTTTCTCAGTTACTTGTCTGGTTAGACATCGTCGGGGTAAAAAAAGTTCCGGAGAATGAAAAAATTTTTTATGGTTCATTGAACACAAAGATTATAACCGCCAAGACGCCAAGACCACCAAGAAAACCGTCGTGAAAATAGTCCGAGGTCCGACGTCCAACGTAGGGAACAGGGAATACGGAGATAAAGTGCAAATCCCGAATCTAATGACCCTTTCACGTCGAAGCTATTTTCATTATCTGATGGTGCCGCCGGCGTCATAGTTAACTACTGCTTTTCAGAATGGGAAATAACCGTTGGGTTTATTTCCGAGGCCACCTCTTATCTGTTATAATTGTAGGGGAGTAACTCATGCCGCGTTGCGGCACAAAAAAATCTGAAAATTGGCGTAGAAATAGCGATTTAACTGTGTTGTGAATTTTCATTTTCTTGATACATAGTATTTTTGTCCAGAACTCAGAAACTGAGTGCTGGATTGGTGGCGGATTTATTTTTACTCAGTCATCTGGTCTCTCATGAATACGAATTCGCGCCGGTTCAACGATCCATAGTTGTTTATCAACAGGCAGTTGCTTTATTTTCCGTAAAAACTGCCTGACCAAATTCTCTAACAAAGATAATTTAGGGTTTTGGGGTAACCGAAATATTACGATGCCTCCCGTTTTTCCCGGCGGAAACCGAATCACGTTACTGAAATCCAAATCAAAGGTCACGAGACAGCGGTTTTCAGCATAACACGTGTTGTAGATGGTTTGATCTGAACTACCCTGAAGCCCTTCATCCCATACAGTTTCCACTTCGTGGCCGGCATCTCGAAAAAGCTGCTGGACCTGCCTCCCCAGATTCTCATCAAGCTTAAACCTCATCCGGTGACCTCCGTTGAGATTTCCACATAACGTTCCCTTGACATCTCCGCTCCGTATGCTATCGCGGCGTAGATATCTTCTTTTTGGAGATGTGGATATTCCGTTATAATTTCTTCGATGGTCATCCCGTTGGCTAAAAAATCCAGTATCAACGATACCCAGATTCTTGTTCCCCGGATACAGGGCTTACCAAAACAGATATTTGGATTAACGGTAATCCTCTTTAAAAGAGGGTTCATAGATTACACTCCTTCAACTGCAATATTATTGCTAAAATTATATCACAACAGCTACAGGCGTTAATATCACTTCAGCAAGCCGCCATTGAAAAACGTATTCATGCCGGTTACCGTAAGGGAAATGAAACCCAAAGAGCGAGATTATTACCTTAAAAAAATCAAGCGAGGTGAATAGGATGACCAAGAAAGAGCTGCCCGAATTTAAAACCATTGATGAAATGGCCGAGTTCTGGGATAACCACGATTCAAGCGATTTCGAAGAGGGAGAAATTGAAGAAATAGAATATAAACCCAAGCGAGTGGTTCTTACCGTGCGATTTGACGCCGGTGATATGCTGGCCATCAGCCGGGAAGCCCGCCGTTTGGGAATGGACCGTTCAACACTTGTCCGGATGGCGGTTAAACAGTTCCTCGGAAAGCGGCACAGCAGCCGGGGCTGAGTATTGACATTGTATTTACGGGTGTTTAGAATATTCTTAAGGTGATTCGCGATGAACCTCGTCATCCAGGAATTCGAATGGGCTCCGAAAGAGCAGCCAAACGGAAATGTACAACACATTATGAAACATAACGTTTCCCCGGAAGAAGCTGAAGAAATCCTTGAGTTTCCCGAGGAGGCACTGATCCGAAAGACGCGCCAGGGTTACCGCCTGGCATTCGGACGAACGGTTGCCGGGAGGTACCTGTTAGTTGTATTTCTCTTGAAAAAAAGTGGCTTAGTCCGTGTGATTACCGCGCGGGACATGAAGGAGATCGAGCGGCGTTATTACCGCTCCCAAATAAAAATATAGAGGTGAAGTAGCGTGACCGAAAAACAACAGATTCCGGAATTTAAGAACGAGGAAGAAGCTCGTGATTTCTTTGATGAACATAACACGGTGGAACTGCTGAAAGAGACCGAACCCGAGGAACTTGTGCTCGCTCCGGAACTCGCAGAAAAGCTGCGTAAGCGCCGGGAGCGTAAGGAAGTGATCACGATCCGCATCTCCGCGCCTCATCTGGCGAAGATCAGGCGGGTCGCGCAAAGAAAAGGAATCCCATACCAGACGCTGATCCAATTCTGGCTTGCTGAGGCGCTGGAGAAGGAATATAGAAGCAGTTGAGGTCTTCTTTCAGCTCCCATCACCTGCGGGACGCGGATTCATCGTGGATGGCTCTTGTGATGCAAGGAGTAACGTTTCAAGAAATACTGAAAGGCTCTTCGATTTTATAGTACCGATCTCTGCTCATGCCACCAGCCGTAACATACTCGTTCGGATGCGTGTTCAAACTCAAATACCCGTATTAGCCAGGTATTGTATTAAAATACCGTAAGACATCGAAGAATGAACTTTTCAGGTCGCACCGGGGACAAAAGGAAACGGCCTGGTCCGCCGGTTGCGCGACATTTTACCCTGTTCGCCTTCTATGCCTGCCGGACTACCATATCCGTCGACCCCAGGTCAGGCGCCGCTTGCCCCAGATCCCCAGGTAGAGCATTTCCAGTATCCCGAGGGTATTGATCAACAGCAGAACCACGAACCAACCCCGGTGATCGTTGCGCGCGGCACGCCAGAGCGCCAGCCCCTTCCAGAAAAGCGACCATACCACGACGGCGGCCAGGATCCAAGGATTTTTCAACTGCTGCGTCACTACTTCGATCATTCAGCGTCCCCCTTCCCTTTTTAAGATGCCCAGACGGGAAGCAATCCAATGCTAAAGCAGGAACACCTGATACAATCTTGTGCTCTGTATATTATTAACCGTTTGAATTCCTTAAACGACCATCTGCCGCGGTATGATTTCAGTGGACCAGAAGTACGGGGCACGGCGCCGATTGCAGCACCTTGCCGCTTACGCTGCCTAACAGCAGCTCCTTCAGCACGCCCATACCCCGACGGCCCATTACAATCACCTCCTGGTTCTCTTTCGCGGCATATTCTATAATCGTCTGGGCGGGATCACCGACCTGCACCAGACTTTGAACGTTTAGTCCCTCTTTTTTCGCCAGCTCCGCGGCTTGTTTGGTCTGGTTTATCACCTCTTCGGCTTTCTTGAGAACCTCCGCCTCCGCCTTCCTTTCCGCGTCTTCTACCTGCTGGGGCGTGATCAACGGTGTGTACCCGAAAACAGGATTGGCCAAAGGCACAGCGGTAATCATAGAAATTTGCGCGTCAGGATTTCCCTGGGCCATCCGAACAGCCTCCCGGACCGCCCTTAAGGCGTTTTCGGACCCATCCACCGCAACAAGGATTCTATTGTACATGTGTTCACACCTCCACGAGTATTAAAATACATAACTATCCAGGTACTCCCGAAGGGCGCGGCGATAAGCAACGCATTGCTGCGTCAGCTCGGCGAACCCGAATCCTCACGTACGTACTTAGTACGCCCCGGTTCGTCTCCGCCGGTCTTCCTTGCACTGCATGACTTCTCGCCGCGTTCCGTAAATGAAAGGTGACGTCTGAATAGTTATTAAAATACCATCCGGCTCTTTAAATTCCTTTCGTAATCGATACAATGGGGAATAATAAATGCGTTAATAGAAGGCAGCGCTGGATAATACAGCCCGGCATGGTACATTCTTTGCAGGAAACCACCCTGAAATAAGTGTATAAACTTAACGTTAATATACAATTTTCTACGCTAACGGTCAAAATTGAAGGATCTGGGCGTTTCTTCAATCTAACGACAGTGCTTGTATGAACCAAATAAATGGACTATAAAACGGAGATGATGCCTTTGTCGGATACCGAATACCGCCTGCTCCGCCACCTGGCCCGGCTTAACCGCGTAGAGGCCGGTTACCGTGATTACACGAACAACCGGCGGCAGGCGTCACCGGATGCGCTGCTTGCCGCCCTTCGGGCGCTGGGTATGCCGGTGGACGGCATGGTTGATGTCCCCGGCGTCCTGCGGGAATACAAACAGGCCATGTGGCGGCGCTGCCTGAACCCGGTGGTTATCGCCTGGGACAAGGAGCCTGCCCGTCTCGAACTGCGCCTTCCCGCCGCCCACACGGACGTTACCGTTACATGCCGGCTATCGCCGGAAAAAGGGAAGACGCGGAGTTGGAACTGCCGTCTTTCACATTTACCTGTGCTACGCGGGGCCGTAGTTGAGGGCGTCGGCTATGTGATCAGAGCGTTAACCCTCCCCAAACTGCCCTTTGGATACCACCGTTTTTCGTTAGCCCTTCCCGGCCGGACCTGCGAAACTCTGGTCATCGCCGCCCCGCGCCAGGCTTGCTTCCTGCCGGGCGGGAACGGCCTCATCTGGGGGGTCTTTTCCCCGGTCTACGCCCTGCGCTCCGGAAAGAGCTGGGGCGCCGGTGACCTAACCGATTTGAGGAATCTGCAGCGTTGGGTGCAAACACTTGGCGGAGGCTTCGTAGCCACCCTGCCGCTGCTGTCCGCCTTTCTGGACGAACCCTTCGACCCGAGTCCGTACGCGCCTGTCAGCCGCCTCTTCTGGAACGAGTTTTATCTGGACGTCGCCGCGATTCCTGAAATCAGACACTGCGCGCCGGCGCGCGAAATAATTGAATCAGCGCCGCTGCAGGCGGATGCGGCGTCGTTGCGGGAAACCGCGGACGCGGATTACCGCCGCGGTATGACGCTTAAGCGCAGCGTCCTTGAGCGCCTGGCACGCTGGCACTTTTCCGGCCCCCCCCGCCGGCAAGCCGCCCTGGAACGATGGGTATCCGAGTACCCCGCCGTGCAGGATTACGCCCGTTTCCGGGCTGCGACCGAGCAGCGGCGCGCAGGCTGGCCGTCATGGCCCGAACGGATGCGGAAAGGTGTGATCCAGGAAGGAGAGTACGACCCGGAAGTCGAGCGCTATCACCTGTTCGTCCAGTGGCTGGCGTACCGTCAGTTTAAAGCCCTTTCGATGGAAAAAAGGCGCGGCCCGGGGTTGTACCTCGACTTTCCTCTTGGGGTTCACGGCGCGGGATATGACGTCTGGCGGGAGCGAAGCGTTTTTGCGCTGAACGCAAGTACGGGCGCGCCGCCGGACAACCTTTTCACCGGGGGGCAGGACTGGGGATTCCCGCCCTTCCACCCGGAACGCCTGAGGGAACAGGGGTACCGTTATTACATCGACTGCCTCCGCCACCACTTCCGGCACGCCGGCATCCTGCGTCTGGACCACGTGATGGGGCTGCACCACCTTTTCTGGATACCCTCCGGCCTGCCGGCGCAAGAAGGTGTTTACGTGCGCTACCACTCGGAAGAATTCTACGCCATACTGGCGCTTGAATCCAGCCGTTACCGCACCATCATCGTAGGGGAAGACCTGGGCACCGTGCCGCGCTACGTCCGCGCCGCGATGTTCCGGCACCGCCTGCTGACGATGTACGTGCTGCCGTTCGAGTTCACCGACGACCGCAAGGCGCTGCGCCCCGTTCCCGCCCGCGCCATAGCGAGCCTCAACACCCACGATATGCCGCCGTTCGCGGCCTTCTGGGAATCGCTCGACGCGGAAAGCCGCTCGGCCCTATTCGCCTTTCTGAACGAAAAAGGCCTGCTTGAAGCGCCCACCGACGACGCCGCGGCCGTGCTGAAGGCCTGCCTGTTTTACCTTGCCGCCAGCCCGGCGCCGATTCTCATGGTAAACCTGGAGGACTTATGGCTGGAAAGAGCCCCCCAGAACATTCCCGGTACGGGCGCGGATGCTCCCAACTGGCGGCGCAAGGTGCTTTACGCCCTGGATGAGTTTGCCCGGATGCCGGAAGTATCGGCGATACTTCGAGAGATAAGCCGCCTGAGGAAGTGAAGCCAACTATTCAGGCGCTCCCGATGGGCGCGGCGATAAGCAACGCATTGCTGCGTCAGCCCGGCGAAGCCGAATCCTCACGTACGTACTCAGTACGCTCCGGTTCGTCTCGCCGGTCTTCCTTGCACTGCATGACTTCTCGCCGTGTTCCGTAAGTGTTAGGGTAAACGACTGAATAGTTACAAGTAAAGAAAGGTGTTTCAGAACCGCGTACCGGGAAAGACTTAATCAGGGGGCTTTTTAACGAAGCAAAAAGACGGCGGGCTCACGCACTCGCCAGGAAATAGAATGGGGGAAATGGACCGAAGTGAACCGGTGCGTTTGTATTCACGGCCACTTTTATCAGCCGCCGCGGGAGAACCCGTGGCTCGAGGACATCGAGATCCAGGACTCCGCGTACCCCTACCACGACTGGAACGAGCGGATCACCGCCGAGTGCTATATGCAAAACAGCGCGTCACGCATCCTCGACGACAGGGGCCGTATTAAGAATATTGTCAATAATTACAGTAAAATCAGCTTCAATTTCGGCCCTACTCTGCTCGACTGGCTGGAAACCGCAGAACCGGAAGTCTACCGGATGATTATTGAAGCCGACCGGGAAAGCCGGAAAAACTTTTCGGGTCACGGTTCGGCCATAGCCCAGGCTTACAACCACATAATCATGCCACAGGCAAACCGGCGCGACAAGTATACCCAAATAATATGGGGAATACGGGATTTTGAGTCCCGTTTCGACCGGCGACCTGAGGGAATGTGGCTTCCCGAAACCGCGGTCGACCTTGAAACCCTGGATATAATGGCCGAACAGGGAATCCTTTTTACCATCCTCGCCCCTTCTCAGGCACGGCGGGTACGCAAGGCCGGAACCAGGACCTGGGAGGAACTGGACCACGGGTGCATCGATACGACGATGCCTTATAAAATCCGACTGCAAACATCAGGCCGGCATATGAGCATTTTCTTTTACAACGGACCGGTATCAAGCGCCGTTGCCTTCGAAAACCTTCTCAGCAACGGAGAATTCTTTGCCCGCAGGCTGCTGGGCAGCTTCAGGACGGGAGGGGCCGGGTCACAACTCGTAAACATCGCCACCGACGGCGAGACATACGGGCACCACCACCGGCACGGCGATATGGCGCTCGCCTACGCCCTTAATTACATCGAAACCAATAGGCTCGCGCGGCTTACCAACTATGCTGAATACCTCGAACAAAACCCGCCCACCCATGAGGTTGAAATAATTGAAAACACCTCCTGGAGCTGCGCCCACGGGACGGAACGGTGGCGTAACAACTGCGGCTGCAACTCCGGCGTCCGGCCGGGCTGGAGCCAGGCGTGGCGGACGCCGCTGCGGGAGGCGCTTAATTGGCTCCGGGACACCCTGATCCCTAAATTCGAAAAACAGGCGGGACTCCTCCTAAAAGACCCGTGGGCGGCGCGAAACGAATATATCGCGGTTGTTCTCGACCGCTCACCAAAAAACATGGACCGGTTCCTGGAAGAGCATGCCTTGCGGGCGCTTAATCCTTCGGAACAGGTTAAGACGTTAAAACTGTTGGAACTGCAACGGCACGCGATGTTGATGTACACAAGCTGCGGCTGGTTCTTCGACGACGTGTCGGGAATTGAAACGATACAGGTTATCCGGTACGCCGGCCGCGTGATCCAACTCGCGCAGGAGCTGTTCAGGACGAAACTGGAATCGCGCTTTCTAGAGATGCTCGAACAGGCGAAAAGCAACGTCCCCGCGTACCAGAACGGCGCGGTTATATACGAAAAACGCATCCGGCCTTCTATGGTCGACCTGCCGAAGGTCGGTGCCCATTACGCCATCAGCTCACTCTTTGAGCCATACGGGGCAAAAGCCCGGATCTTCTGTTATACCGTGGAACGCCAGGACTACCGCAATTTGGTTGCGGGTAATGCAAAGCTGATGGTGGGTAGGGCGCGTATTACCTCGGAAATCACGAGGGAATCGGCCTCGCTGTGCTTTGCGGCGCTTTACTTCGGTTATCATAACGTACACTGCGGCATCCGGCTTTACCGGGAGGCGGATGAGGAATCCTTCCGAAAGATGGTGCTCGAAGTCACCGCAGCCTTCGACCGGGCCGACCTTCCGGAGGTGATCCGGCAGCTTGACCTTTATTTCAAGGGCATCACCTACTCT
This sequence comes from Bacillota bacterium, assembly GCA_040755295.1. NCBI lineage: Bacteria > Bacillati > Bacillota > Bacillota bacterium. The sequence continues at coordinate 42,834 of JBFMBK010000011.1, forward strand.
TTAAAACAGCTTTTCCGGGATAAGCAGCGTAAAATCCTGAGCCTTATCATGGACTCCACTTTGGATGAGGTCGAAGCCGATTACCAGCGTACCTACGAAAAACACGCCTCACTGATGCGGTTCTTAAAAGACTTGGGCGCTCCCCAGCCCAGAGCGCTTCACACGGCGGCCGAATTCGTGCTGAATACAAACCTTCGCCGCGCCCTCGCAACCGCGCCGTTGAACCTTGAGCGCGTCAATACCTTAATGAGCGAGGCTAAGAGATGGAACGTGCCGCTTGACCGCCTCGGCCTCGGATACGCCCTTAAAAAAAACATTGAGCGCATTGCGGTGAAGCTGCGCGCCGCGCCGGACAATCCGGCGCTTCTTCACGATCTCGAAGCGGCTACAGGACTTGCCGGTTCTCTGCCTTTTGAAATCGACTTCTGGAAGGTCCAGAACATCTACTATGAACTGCTGCAAACGGTGTGCAGCGATTTCAAGAAAAAGGCGGAACAAGGAAACGAGAACGCGCAAGAGTGGCTTGACCATTTCACCGTCCTCGGCGATAACCTGCGCGTGAAACGGTACAACCAGTAGACAGAATTAAGTCCCGAGTCGAAAGTCCTGAGTCCGGGATCAGAAACGAGAAACCGGGATGCAAGTCGCGGATTACAAGTCTCTGATTCCGACTTCTATATTCTACCTTCTATATTCCTTATTATCATGTCGCCTTTTATTCCATTATGTTATTTGACTTAAAACACTACAGAAAGTATCCTAAGTGTGTAGTTAATCGCGCTGTAATTCAGGAGGCGCAAATATGCCCGAAATCGATGCACGGGGTAAACCCTGCCCCCAACCGGTACTACTGGTCAAACAAAAGGCCGATGCCGGTGAAGAGAGGTTTGCCGTTTTGGTCGACAACCGCGCTGCAGTCGAGAACGTAAAACGCTACGGTGAAAAATCCGGATACAGCACTGCGGTGGAGGAACTCGAAGGACACTGGCGCATTACCGGGGAAAAAACGGCCGTCGCCCAAACCGGAGATGATGCGCAACCCCGTATGTCAGCGGCACAGCAGGGATCCGGGAAACCGTCGCCGGTGCTCATCCTCATGTCCGAAACCCTTGGGCGCGACAACGAAGAACTCGGCCGAATGCTGACGAACATATTCATCAGCACCCTGGCGGTTAACAAGGCACAGCCGAGGAAAATCGTCCTGATGAATGCCGGCGTTAAACTGGCCTGCGAAGGATCGGCGGTGCTGGAGGCGATGGGCGACATCGAAAAAAAGGGGGTTGAGATCCTGGCCTGCGGAACCTGCCTTAACTTCTATAAACTCAATCATTCCCTGCGCGTCGGCCGGACGGCGGATGCTTACGAAATCGTAAATATCATGCTGGAAAACACGTCCCTGATTCTGGGCTAGAGGGGCGAACCTACAGAGTAACCGAACCACGGATAATATTTCACCACAGAGGCACAGAGTTCACAGAGAAAAGAACAAGATTAAATAACCAAAATCAAGTTCTAAGTCGTAGACCAGCTTTGCCCACCCTGCCTAAATGACGCCTTACTTGTGACTCGTGACTCGTAACTCGTGACCTCTATTGGTCCCCCTCCGTGTGCTCTGTGTCTCTATGGTTAATTTGAATATGCTATTAGATAGCTTTCGCCGATACTCCTAAAGGAAATTAGACCTCTTACGGCGAAACAGGTGGTTGGGAGGGTTATATGCGAAGATCTTTCAGTCGTATGAGTTATTTCACTACGCTCGTTGTGCCGATGGCGGTGGCGCTTCTGATAGCCTTGTTTGCCGTAACGCATCCCCAATGGCCCCGCATCTATTTTATCGTGTCGTTTCTGGCCGCGCTCGTCCTTTTTCCCGGAATTACCCTCGGCCTCAAACTGGGCTGTACCCCGCTCGAAGACGTGAAAGTCACTTTCTTCGGGGTAGGCGCGCCCGGCATAATCAGAGTACGCCTCGAAAACGGCCAGGTCGTGGGGTACCCCCACAAACAGTTATACGCCCTTTATCTCGACGGTGTGGTGACAGAAGGCGAGATTCTTCTCTTTCGTTTTCTCGAAAACGATATCATCAGTTGGAAATCCTTGAGCAGAGAAAACGCAAACCCTTAGAAGGCCGATAACGGATGTCGGATGCAAGATTTCAGAACCAAGAATTTATAGGGGGATTCGTTGTACGAATCCCCCTAAATTTTCTGATTCCCGACTTCCACTTCTGGTATCTAACTTCTGAAATAGTCAGGCCCGGTTTGCAACGGTCTCCCTAGGTGTCGGATGGCGTTTCCGCATGCTGAGGCCGTACTATACTAAACCCCTGCCGCACCTTCTCCTCGATTTCCCTGCAGACATCCCGGTGTTCCTTCAGATATTCCCGGACGTTGTCCCTGCCCTGCCCCAGCCTTTCCTCTCCGTAAGAATACCAGGTGCCGCTTTTTGTTACCAGTTTAAGCTCTACGGCGGCATCAAGGAGGCTCCCCTCCTTTGATATCCCTTCGCCATAAAGGACATCGAACTCCGCCTGCCTGAAAGGCGGCGCCATTTTATTCTTAACCACCTTCGCCCTGACGCGGCCGCCTATCCTTTCCGCGCCCTGTTTGAGGTCTTCAATCTTGCGTATCTCGAGCCTGACAGAGGCGTAAAACTTAAGTGCCCGACCGCCGGGTGTGGTCTCGGGGTTCCCGAACATCACCCCTACCTTTTCGCGGATCTGGTTGATGAATATGGCGGTCGTCCGGGATTTACTGATAGCCCCCGTCAGTTTGCGAAGGGCCTGGGACATCAGCCTTGCCTGCAGCCCGACGTGAATATCCCCCATTTCGCCTTCAAGTTCCGCCCGCGGCACCAGAGCCGCAACACTGTCTATCACAACGATATCGACCGCGCTGCTCCGGACCAGTGCCTCGGCGATCTCCAGCGCCTGTTCCCCGGTATCCGGCTGGGCCACCAGAAGGTTGTCCACATCAACACCGAGACGCCGCGCGTAACTCGGGTCCAAAGCATGCTCGGCGTCGATAAACGCGGCCACACCGCCCTCGCGCTGCGCTTCGGCGACAGCGTGAAGCGCGACTGTGGTCTTGCCGGAAGACTCCGGCCCGAAAATCTCCACCACCCGCCCGCGCGGCAGCCCGCCGATACCGAGGGCCAGGTCCAAGGCGATGGACCCGGTGGGGATAACATCAACCTGATAACGCCCGGCCACCTCCCCCAGGCGCATGATCGCACCCTTCCCGAACTGTCGCTCGATTTGAAGGAGCGCAGTATCCAGCATCTTCTGCCGGTCGCTCAAAACCATCCCCTCCTGCTATTTTCTTTATTTGTCAGAATTCAGTAGTCAGTAGACAGAAGTCTGTTCCGGTTTCCGGTTTCCGGTTTCTGGCTCTTGCTCTTGGCTCCTGATACCTTAATAGTTATATTTATTTTAATTGGAAAATTTTATTGCGCAAACCCCTAATTTTTATAGAATATAGAATTAAGAACTTACAAAGTATATATTGGTAAAGTATTTAGTCAATTGAACATCTTCTACCTACTACCTTCTGGCTTCTGTATTCAAAAAAAGTCCGGGTTAGTCCGGACTCTTCTTAAGGTCATGCTCGAGGAAATCACGCACCATTTTAAAAGAGGCGTTTGCGGCGCCAAGCCGAACGGCAAAGCGCCCTCCGGGAAAATTGAAGCGTTTTGACCCTGTGCCTGCAGGCGTAGCCACTGCGATATAAACCAGTCCAACCGGTTTCTCGGGTGTCGCCCCGGTCGGCCCGGCGATCCCGGTGACACCGACACCGATATCCGCGCCGATAATCCTTTTAACCCCTTCGGCCATGGCCGCAGCCGTTTCCGGGCTTACAGCGCCGTTCCGCTCGAGCACCGCTGCGGGAACCCCGAGCACACTCTCCTTAACGGCGTTTGCGTAAGCCACAATCCCCCCTTTAAAATATGCCGAACTGCCGGGAACATCGGTCAACCTGGAGGCTATCTGACCGCCGGTGCAAGATTCCGCCAGCGCAATGGTGTAACCCGCCGTTCCCAAGAGTCTTCCCACAACCGCCTCGATGTCCTCGTCGTCCACGGCGAAGATATAATCCCTCAAGCGCATCTCGACCTGTGAAATCACCCCGTTGATCAGACGTTCGGTCTCAGCGGCGCTCCCGCCTTTAGCCGTAATCCGGACGTGAACCTCCCCGGGCTTGGCGATGTATCCGATGCCCGGATTCCCCTGGCCCCCAAGGTCCTGCAACCGCTCCTGAACGTCGTACTCGGCGATACCGGTAACCCTTAAAACCCGGAAACCGAAGACGCTTTCCTGTACAATCCGCCTACTGAGGAAAGGAACAACATGGTCCTCGAACATCGGGGTCAATTCCCGGGGCGGCCCGGGTAAAGCCACCACGATCTTCCCCGCTTTCTCAATAATGCAACCCGGCGCGGTACCCATGGCGTTGGGTAAAATGGTTGCCCCCTCGGGGAAATAAGCCTGCCGGACAACGTTATCGGGTACAGGCTTGCCGCGCTTCACAAAGAATTCTCTTATCCACCCAAGAACCGACTCTTCCATTACCAGAGGCAGATTAAGAACGTCGGCCACCGCGCCCATCGTCAGATCATCGGTTGTCGGGCCGAGCCCTCCCGTGGTCATAACCAGGTCGGTACGCTCGAGTGCCTCCCGGATAGCCAGGGTCAGTGTTTCCCAGTCGTCACCCACCGTGGTATGCCGGACAACCTCGATCCCCAGTCCCGCAAGCTCCTGTCCGAGGCACTGGGCATGGGTATTGATGATCTGCCCCAGGAGTAATTCCGTTCCGGTAAAAATAATCTCTGCACGCATTAGAATCCACCTAACGTCTGAACTCTCCGCCTGCCGGTTTTCACTATTATGTTTAACAACCGTCCAAATGTTAAGGTTGATTATTTCAAAAGGAGGAATCCACCGCGTGAATTCCTCCGAAAAGCCGATGCTTTATTCCTGAACCACAACTCACCTTGTTGAGTTATGGTTCACCTTATTCGGCAAACGCAGGGCAGAGGTTTCATCAACGGATAAAACGCTGATCTCCATCCAGTCTATGCCTTCCAGCACTTTCTCGTACTTGATTTCACTATTCGCCGCAAGAATCCGAATCCCTTCGCCCCGGGCAAAATTTTGGCAAGAACTCAAGCCGCCTCCTCAAGAAGGGATTGAAACCTCTCACTCGACAGGCGTTCTTCTTCAAGAACGCACTCCGCGATGCGGATCAGCAACGCCCGCCTGGAATGCAAGTACTCCTGAACCCGTTCTTCCTGGCACTTTAGGATTTGGGAAACAGCCTGGTGCCGGATGTCGTCCGGAAGCTCGTCCACCGCGACCACGCCGAGTTCGGACATGCCCGCCCTGATTATCGTTTCGGCAACCCCGATGGCCTGCTCAAAGTCGTTCGTTGCCCCGGTGCTGCGGCTCCCAAGCACAACCGCTTCCGCCACCGAGCCCGCCAGCAAAACGGAGAGCTGGTTTTCAAGCTGTTCCTGGGTATAAAGATAGTTATCATTTTCACTTTTCTGCCGGAAATACCCAAGGGCACTCCCCCGGGGCGTTACGGTAAGCGCCGTGACCGAACCGGGCCGGGTGAACTCACTAATTAGAGCGTGCCCGGTTTCGTGAACCGCTACACGCCAGAGTTCCTCGCGCACGGGCCGCCGGTCGAGCTTGTTGCCTAAAAGCACTTTTTCAACGGCCTCGGCCAGGTGGCGGTGAAAGATTTCCCGCAGGTTTTCACGCATCGCAAGGATGGCCGCCTCGTTTGCCAGGCTTTCCAGGTGCGCCCCCGAGAAGCCGAATGTTTCCCTGGCTATTGCCGCTAGGTCCACATCGGCGGCAAGCGGTTTGCCTTTAGTATGCAGCTTTAGAATCTCCATCCTGCCTTCCTGATCCGGGAGTTCAACACGCACCTGACGGTCAAACCGCCCCGGCCTCAACAATGCCGGGTCTAAGAGATCCGCCCGGTTGGTCGCCGCTATAACCAGGAGATTGACCGCATCGTCGATTTTTATCCCGTCCATTTCAACCAGGAGCTGGTTGAGGGTCTGGTCGTATTCGAGGTGGTTGGTTACCTTACCCCGGCGGCCGCCTACAACGTCGATCTCGTCGATGAAGACGATGGCGTTGTTCTTCTGTGCCTGCACCGCCTTCTCGCGTACCGACTGAAACAACCGCCTTACCCGTTGCGCCCCCACGCCGGCATACATCTCCACAAACTCCGAACCGCTCGCCGACACGAACGCCGCATCGGTATAACCGGCCGCCGCCCGCGCCATTAAAGTCTTGCCGGTACCCGGCGGGCCGGTCAGGAGGATACCCTTGAGCGGTCTGATCCCAAGATGACGCATGAAATGATAGTTTTTAATGAAATCGAGCGCCTCGCTCAATTCCTTGATGGCGGAAGTCTGTCCGCCGATATCCTTGAAGGAAACCGTCGTTTCCCCGCTGATGCCGCTCCCCGCAAAGTTTTTTACCAGCCCCTTTACCTTCATAAGATAGTAAAGGGCGCCGGCAACAGCGCCGAGAAGAACCAGGGGCCCGATGTTGTAACCGCTGACCGCCAGAAAAACCAATAAAGATACGCCGAAGCCTATTCCGAGTTCCTTATGCATACGGGCCTACACCTCCCGTCACTTCTTGAGGAGGATTCCGGGGTATCACCTTCGCTAAAAACCGGTCCCCTTTGATCAGCGCCAGGTAAACGTTGTCACCGTCGATGTAAACCCGCGCCGTGGCGCCGACCGCTCCGGCCTGCCTGTTGATTTCGGCTTCCATTTCTTCAAACGATCCCTGCGCCAGTGCCTGGTAAAGGGCAAACTGGCTCCGGTAATAAGCCTCTTCAAGACTTGCGTCACGGTTATCCATCAATTCCAGGACAAAGGACCTCTTACCAAGGGCGTTGTCTAACGCGCCCTCCAATTGCTGGTACGTAACCATCAGATTCCCGGCGGATTTGAGCCTCACCTTAATCGCAAGACGGTCCCCCTGCTCTTCCGTCTTAAACTCCGCCACCTGTGGCTGCCGCTCAAGAACCTGCTGGAGCGACTGCTGGTAACCGTATTTATTGTACAGCCATTGCCCGCCAAAAAGACAAATCAAGCCGATCACCAGCGATATGAGGATCGCTTTGATTCGAAAACCATACCAAACCACCGCACCCACTCCCTCCGAAAAAAGTCCTCGGTCCTCAGTCCTGAGTCCTTAGTCCGGGATTCAGGACTTACCCTAACTATCTACATAAATAAAGCCGTATCCGGCGTCATACAAAACTTCCTAACTAAAGAAAAAGACCACCCGTAGATTATAGCACGGGTTGAATGCCTTTTCCCTATGTAACTATTGGAACCATAGAGCATTGTTTGCGGCTTGTCGCAAGTCAAGGTGGGAAATGAGGAGCGGTTGGGCGTGAGAATCAACAAGCGTCTTCAGGCGTCCCGTCAGCGAAACACCAGCGCTGAATGTTTACATAAAAAAGGGAGGCTAAGCCTCCCTTTTTACCTTTTACGCTTATCAGCCCCGAAAGACCCCGTCGGCCTTGATGTCCTTAGAACCTTTGTCCACAAAAGTTTTACAGCACGTTTCCATACACGTGTTTACGGGTGTGGGCTCAATCCGCGAAGCCATAGGGGCGTCAACGGAATCCGGATTGTCCGCCTCGAAGTCATCCGAAGTAACCAGAATCTCGTTGGCGACGCACATGTTCCCGTCCTTCCAGTAGTGACAACTGTTAACAAGGCAGTGAATGTGTTGTTGCACCTTTTAGACCTCCGTAAAATTATTTATTTTTATTAATTCCCGGGGGTCAGCGGAATTATTAGCGGTGCCCGCGCATTGCGCACCTTGATGAATGAAAATAGGGGCTCTTAAGCCGGTTACATAGAAGCAGTAACGTAACAAAACGGAACGCGGCGGAAGTGATGCAGTGCAAGGAAGACCGGTGCTATTTATCCCGTGAATGGCCGGGGAACAGGAAAACGGTTAGAAGCCCGATTACGGCGAACACCAGCACGATCCAGAAGGTGCCGTGCAACGCCCCGGCGAGCGCCTCGCGCAGCGGTATCATCTGGTCCGTGGGGATGAGATGACGCTGGGAAGGGTCCATGAGCCTGTTTATGGTAACGGTGGAGGAAGCGGCATTACCTGCAGCCGTTGTCTTTACGGCCAGAAACGCGTTTAACGCCGCGCCGGTGACGGCGACACCCACCGTAGAGCCCAAGGTGCGCATAAACTGCACGGCGGCTGTGGCGACGCCGCGCCGTCTCCATTCGACGGCTGCCTGTACGAAAACGATGAACGCGGTGGAGCAAAAGCCGAGCCCGAGCCCCATAACAAAGCTGACGGCCAGAACGAAGTAGTGAGGGGTCGCAACACCGAGAGAAAGCATCATCAGCGCGGCCGCCACCTGAAAAATCATTCCGAGGACCACCATGCGCTTGTATCCCACCCTTAGAAGCAGACGCCCGCAAATCACGCTGCCGAGAGGCCAGCCTATGGACATCGGGGCAAGCGCGGCGCCGGCGTTGATGGCCGTACCGCCCAACACCCCCTGCATAAAGAGCGGGATATACGAAGAGGCGCCGATCATAACCGCCCCGGCCAGGAAATTCCCGACCACCGCCACGGTTATGATACGCTCGTTAAAAAGGCTGAGGGGCAGCATTGGCTCCACCGCCCGGCGCTCCGCCCGGATAAATCCTGCGAGGGAAACCGCCGCAAGCGCGAAAAGCCCCAGAATGACCGGCGACCGCCACGGCAGGTAAACACCGCCCTGAAGCAAGGCAAAGAGCAGTGCGCCCACCCCCATGGTCAGGGTTAAAGCCCCGTGGTAATCGAGTTTTGGTTTGACGTGATGCTTCTCTTCCTGCAAAAACACCAGCAGCAGTATGATTGAAACTACGCCCAGAGGTATGTTTACATAAAATACCCAGCGCCAGTCGAGGTAGTCAACAATCAAGCCCCCCAGCGCCGGACCGATTATGGCCGATATGCCCCACACGCTGCTGAAGAGGCCCTGCATGCGGGCGCGCTGTTCCATGGTAAAGATGTCGCCGATAATGGTGATGGTCACCGGAAGCACCGCCCCGGCGCCGAGACCCTGAACAGCCCGGAAGAGCACAAGCTGGACCATATCCTGGGACAGACCGCAAAGCGCCGAGCCGAGTAAAAAGATCCCGGTTCCCCAGGCAAAGACCAGCCTGCGCCCGAAAAGGTCGGCAAGTTTGCCGTAAACGGGCGTCGTGACCGCCGAGGTCAACAGATACACGGAAAAGACCCAGGCGAAGAGCGACATGCCGCCGAGACGGCCGATAATCGTGGGCATTGCGGTGCCCACGATGGTCATATCCAGGGCGGCCAGAAAGGTCGCCAGCATCACGGCGACGGTCACGATGGTGCGGTTGGTGTACATGGTTTTACCCCTAAGGGGCCGGAGGGTGGTTTTTAATGTAGGCGACGCCGTGGAAAAGGGCGACCGGTTCGCCCCCTGCGTCTTCCACCGTGACGCGGATGTGGGTCAGGCGCCCCTTACGCGATTCCTCGACCGCCCGGGCGGTGAGTACATCCCCCGCTGTGGTTGCCTTAAGGTAGCTTATATTGGCGTGGATGGCCAGGGCGGTTCCGCCGTAAGCATTGCTGGAAAGGCCGAACACGGTGTCTGCCAGGGCGAAGACAACCCCGCCGTGGGTAACCCCGGCGAAATTAAGCATGTGCTCCGCGACGGTCAGGGTAGCCTCCGCGTATCCCGGAGTCACGCGCCCGAAACGGATGCCCAGCCACTTGGGGAAGACGTCGTTTTCAAGCAGACCGGTAGGAACCCGGTTACCCTCGTTTTGCGGTACGGAAGAGTTCTTCTCAGACATACGTGAATATATTCGCCGGTGTTTTACGGAATTCCTTGTTGATAATAATTCAGCCGCTGGCCGGAACCCTTGACCCCTCAAATGTGGTAAAATACTTTGGGGTGAAAGCATGAGTATCAACCTGACCGTTTTTTCCGATTACGTGTGACCCTTCTGCTACATCGGCAAGGGCATTGTCGAAAAGTTGGGGCAGGAATTCGACATCGCCGTTAAATGGGTGGGTTATGAGCTTCACCCTGAGACACCCCCGGAGGGCAAGCTTCTGGAGAGCATCGGGCCGGGGTTCGACGCGGACCGGATGATCCGGGGCTTGCGATCGGCCGGCGCCCCCTACGGCGTAAGTTTTAGTAAAATAACCGTAATCGCAAATTCCCGGCTCGCCCTGGAAGCCGGTGAGTTCGCCCGCGACAGGGGAAGGTTCGGTCAGGCCCACGACCGGCTTTTCCGGGGTTATTTCCTTGAGGGTCAAAACATCGGGGCAAAACCGGTGATTATTGAACTCCTTAAAGAAATCGGTCTTGACGCCAATGAATTAGACGACGCGCTCGGCCGCGGGCTGTACACCCCGCGGCTGCAGGAAGCTCTGGCGTCAGGCAGGGGTTACGGCATTACCGCCGTCCCCACCTTTATCGTTAACGAGAAACAAACAATTGTCGGCGCACAGCCTTACGCCGTTTTTCAGCGCACGCTCCAAGAGCTTTAAACTAACCAAAATGTTTCACCACAGAGGCAGAGAGTTCGCAGAGAATAAAAATATCATACTCAATAACAAAATGGAATCTTATATTTCTGTCTTCCCCTCCGAGTGCTCTGTGTCCCTGTAGTTAATTTTCCCTGCCATTTTGCGTAGGGTCCTGTAACTGTACCGCTTCACCGATCAGGTCGTAAGCCTTCGCGGCGGTTACCCTCACCTTTACAAAATCACCCGGCTCCACCGGCCGGACCGCATCAAAACAGACCGTACCGTCGACATCGGGCGCGTCGGATTCACTTCGCCCGCGAAAGAAGCGCCCCTGCTTTCCTTCCGCCAGCACCGGAATCTCCTGGCCGACCCGCGACTGATTTCGCGAAAATGACAGCTCCCGGGTGACTTTTTTTAGATCCCTCGCCCGCTTTTCCCTCACCTTCCCGGATACCCTTCCGGACATTGCAGCGGCCGGTGTGCCGTCCTCACGGGAGTAGGCGAAGACCCCCACGTGCTCAAACTTCAATTCCCGTACGGCTTCTTTCAAGGCGGTAAAATCGGTCTCCGTTTCGCCCGGAAACCCGACAATAAACGTGGTCCGCAGCGCCACACCCGGTACCGCCGCCCGCACCTTACGGACGAGTTCCTTTGCGTCCGTTACCGGCCGGTTCATCGATTTCAGAAGGTGCGGACTCACGTGCTGCAAAGGAATATCGAGGTACCTGCAGATCCTTTCTTCTTCCGCCATGACTCTCAGTAATTCCTCGGAAATACCCGTGGGGTACGCGTAAAGCAGCCGGATCCAGCGCACTCCGTCAAGATGCGCGAGTTCCTGCAGAAGTCCGGGCAAACCGGGCCGGCCGTAAAGGTCTGTTCCCCATTTGGTGGTATCCTGCGCTACAAGGATAAGTTCTTTTACCCCTCCGGCCGCCAATAACCCGGCTTCAGTTACAATATCCTCCCGGCTGCGGCTTCTGAAACGCCCGCGCAGCGCCGGGATAACGCAGAAACTGCAACGGTTGCCGCATCCCTCGGCGATCTTGATGTAAGCCGTATAAGAAGGCGTGGTTAAAAGGCGCGGCTCCGTTGAGTGAAGGAACCCCGGATCACCGGTGACAACAGGTTTCCGTCCTTCAAGCGCCCCTTCCACCACCTCGACCACCCGGTCCAGCTTCCCGGTACCCAAAACCGCGTCGATCTCCGGTATCTCCCGCAGCAGAGCCGCGCCGTGCCGCTCGGCCAGGCAGCCTGCCGCGATAAGCGCCCTAAGTCTTCCCTCTTGTTTGTACCCGGTCGCTTCAAGGAGGGTGATTATTGATTCCCGCTGCGCCGCAGCTATGAAGGCGCAGGTATTGACCAGTATAACGTCCGCCGCCTGCGGGTCGGAGGTAACACCATACCCGGCCGTCCCCAAAAGCCCGAGCATAACCTCGGTATCCACCCGGTTTTTTGCGCATCCCAGACTTAGAGCACAGACAAAAATCACAACCATACCCCCGCGAAATCGGACCTAATTGAAACAAGAGTGAGAAGTAATCATAGAAAACCTCTCACTCTTGCTCGTGGTTACATTATACTTTAATCCTTTAAACCCTGCATCCGCAACTAAACCGGTTTCTCTTTTTCATTATTTCATCATTTCACCATTCCGCATTCATCACTCTTAAGGAGTGAACTCCCTCGTTACAATCTGTCCTATACCGCCGAGGTAACCGTGGTTCTGCTCGTTGGAGATAACCTCGACGGCCCCGGCGTTGCCCAGTATGACGGTTATAGAGTTCTGAGCGCTGAAGCTGCGCGCGTCACCGGCCCAAAGCATCCCTTCAAAAGCAGGCACACCGTCGACGTTTACCTGCGTCCAGCACTTATCCCTGGTCGCGTTTAAAGACAACGTGACTCCCTGACTCTTCTGTTCCTCTTGTCCGGCCTGACCCGTCCCGGGTGTACCGCCTGTTTGCCCCGTCTGGCCGGCAGGAGTAGAACCGCCTGTCTGCCCCGTCTGCTCCTCGGGAGTGGTGTCGCCGGATTGGCCGGTTTGGTTGTTTTCACCTTCATGGCCTTGCTGATCCTGCGTGCTTTCTTCCGCAGGATCCTCCCGGTCTTGACCCCCGGCATCCCCTTCAGGCTCAGGCACCGGTGAATAAGACTGCTCGCCCGTGGAAGGCGGGGTCTTGTTCTCGTTAACTGGCGGTTTTGCCGGGGTTTGCGTTGTATCCTCATGTGGCAGGGCCGGTGCGTTTTCGGCCGGGCCGCTGTAAACCGCCTCATAGATGCCGTTGAAAGCAAGAAGCAACCCGACAACGGCCACTATCAGGAAAATGCTGCGGTAGCGCTGCCAGTTGAAAGGAGGACGGGGTTTCTCCTCCTTGTGCGGTTTGCTCCCGGAACTGTGTCCCTGTTCCGCTTCGAAGAACCGGTCAAGTTCCGCGGCCAGAACAGCTTCGTCTAATTCCAGGTAGCGGGCATAAGTGCGGAGAAACGCCTTGGCGTAAACCCTTCCGGGTAAAGCATTGAACCGGTCGTTTTCCATTGCTTCCAAGAACTTCGCGCGAATCTTGGTCGCTTCTTCGGCCGTCGAAATGGTTATTCCTTTCTCTTCCCGGGCCTTGGAAAGTTTTTCTCCGATCACTCTACCACCCCATAAAGATTAAGACTATTTTCGCGGAAAAACGATAAAGTTTTCCCGTTTTTAACTATATCACACCGGGCAATTAATAGTCAATATTAGACATGATTTGACTATTTTCGGCGGTCTATGGTTGCGCGGTATTGTTCGAGGGTCATCAGGAGGGTTCGCGGCTTGCTTCCTTCAAAAGGACCGACTATACCCCGGCGCTCCATGATATCGATTAAGCGGGCGGCCCGGGCGTAACCGATTTTCATCCGTCGTTGAAGCAGGGAGATGGAGGCGTGGCCCGCACGCACAAGGATTTCCACCGCCTGAGGGAAGAGTTCGTCATCCTCCTCCGGCGTTTCTTCGTATTCCGGCACCTCTACGGGAATCTCCTCCGTCGACGGCAGCCCCTGCTTCTTCAAGTATTCCACTACGGCTTCAACCTCGCGGTCGGACAAGTAGGCGCCCTGCAGTCTGAGAGGCTTGCTGCTGCCGACAGGTGAAAACAGCATATCGCCGCGGCCAAGAAGCTTTTCTGCGCCGGACATGTCCAGGATCGTACGCGAATCGACCTGTGATGAAACCGCAAACGACACCCGTGAAGGAATATTTGCCTTAATCAATCCGGTGATAACGTCTACCGACGGCCGTTGTGTGGCAACGACAAGATGAATGCCGGCCGCGCGCGCCATCTGGGCAAGCCGGCATATCGCGTCCTCAACATCCACCGGAGCGACCATCATCAGGTCGGCCAACTCGTCTATCACCACCACGATGTAAGGCAGCCTCGCTTTCTTCTCGTCATTTAATTGTAATATGCTGTTGTAGCGGTTTATATCCCTGACCCCCACCATTGCCAGAGCCTCATAGCGGCGCTCCATTTCCCGCACCAGCCAACGGAGCGTGGCGGCCGCTTTCTTGGCGTCCGTGACCACGGGACAGGCAAGATGGGGAATATCGTTGTAGGTGGTGAGCTCCACCATCTTTGGATCTATCAACACGAGCTTTACCACGTCCGGCCCGGATTTGAACAAAATGCTGATTATCAGCGTGTTCAGGCAGACGCTTTTGCCCGCTCCCGTCGCTCCCGCGATAAGCAGGTGCGGCATCTGGGAAAGGTCCGCCACCGCTACATGACCGGCTATGCCCTTGCCCAGAACCATCGTAAGGGGCGAAGGATTCTGCACGAACTCCTTGGTCTCAAGAAGCTCGCGTAAATGTACCAGGGAAATCGTCTTGTTCGGCACTTCGATGCCGATAGCCGCCTTACCCGGAATGGGAGCCTCGATCCGGACATCCGACGCGGCCATCGTCAATGCGATATCATCGGCCAGACTTACTATGCGGCTGACTTTCACACCGGGGGCAGGCTGCACCTCATAGCGGGTAACTGCGGGTCCGCGGGTAACCTGCACAACCTTCGCCTTGACGCTGAAGCTGTCAAGGGTTTCTTCGAGGATTTTGATGCTTTCTGCTATGTCCCGTGAACCCGAACCGTCGCGCGTCTTCGGGATACGGGTAAGCAGCGTGATGGGCGGAGGCTTGTAGGCGACCACCTCTTCGAGGGATATCTGACTGACCCGGTCCGCGGATTTCTCGTCCATCGACAACGGACGAGGCGCTGACACTTGAGTTTCCATGCGAGGCGGCGGTTCCGTTCTCGAATGCGCAGGTTCGTTACCGTCTATAATCACAGGGAATGATGCCGGCGGTTCTTCTTCCTGTTCCGGTTCTTCTTTCTCTTCTTTAACTTCGGTGTAAATAAAGTCCCCGAACATCCGGGATAATCTATGAATGAAACGGGAGACCCTTCTTGTCACCTTCTTGCCGAGTTCTCCCGGAGACATGCTTGTGGTCAGGGCAAGACAGGCAAGGGTGACGCTCCCGAGAATAACGTAAGTCCCCGAAATTCCAAAAGCCCGGCACAGGATAAAAGATACGAAGGCGCCCACCACTCCCCCGCCGTCACCGGCAAGGCCGTTATTCAGCGCTTCCTTAAAGGCCACGTCCCGCGGCAAAAGCCATAGATCAAGGAGCACGAGGACTACCAGCACCAGGCTGGCGCCGCCGTAAGCCCTGAGCCTCAAGTCTTCCCTTCGTCCGTCCCGCAGGAGGCCTATCCCGAAAAGTCCGGCCGCGGCCGGAATCAGGTACCGGCCTTCGCCCGCCAACCCCGAAAGAATACGCCGTTCGAACGACCCTACCGCGCCCGCCGAGCCGTTCGTAAGGCCGATCAAGCTCAGGACGGCCAAAGCAAGCAAGCCCAAACCGAGAAGTTCCGCCTTAATATCCCTCATCCCGGCTTCGTTAACCTTGCTCTTTAGAGATATTCTTTCATTCTGCCTTTTTCTCGCCATAAGTGTCTCCTTTTCTTCGCGTACTACATTCGGCGCTAAACTTAATTCTCCTGCCGGAGTACCATTCAGCCGCTTAGCGTTTCGCTGATGGAACGCGGCAGGATGTAAGCAGAGTAATTGGAAAGTGAGAAGTGTGAAGTTGGAATTTGAGACGGGCCTGAACAGATTCCTGCGGATTAATATTGACATGGGAACAGAGGACGTCTATATTGTTAACCAGAAATGCCTACCAGGTTTACAATTTTAAGAGAGGACCCTAATAAGGTGGAGTTTCTCGGTCAGACCCTGCACGATGCAGAAAACGCAGGATTGAGACGCACCCTGCGCTCATTAACGCCGTACAGCCCCACCCGGGCGCTTTTGAACGGTCGGGAGGTAACCCTTTTCTGCACCAACAACTACCTGGGGCTCACACACCACCCCCGGGTTATCGCGAGTGCCGCGGAGGCTTTACGAACTTACGGCGCCGGAAGCGGCGCCTCACGTCTGGTGAGCGGTCACTTTCCCTTACACAATGAATTGGAGGAGAGCATCGCCCGGTTCAAGGGTTGCGCGCGGGCGCTCGTGTTTCCCGCGGGTTATATGGCCAACATCGCCGTGATCAGCGCCCTCGCCGGGCGTGGTGACGTGGTCTTCTGCGACCGGCTCTGCCACGCCTCGCTGCTCGACGGCTGCCGCTTGAGCGGCGCGAAGATTCTCCGTTTCGCGCACAACGACATCGCGTCGCTCCGCCGTCTCGTCGCGCAGCATCGCGGGCGACGGCGCCTTCTGGTCACCGAAGGCGTTTTCTCGATGGACGGTGACACCGCGCCGCTGGCGGAGTTGTACGCAGTGGCACGGGAGGACTCCCTTATCCTTATTGTAGACGATGCCCACGGCACCGGCGTCCTCGGCCCTGGAGGCCGCGGTACGCTTGCCGCCCAGGGTATACCGGTCAACGACGTCGTGCTCACCGGAACGCTTTCCAAGGCCCTGGCCTCTCTGGGAGGGTTCGTAGCAGGATCGGACGTGCTCGTCGATTTCGTCCTCAACAGCGCCCGCCCGTTCATTTTCACCACGGCCCTGCCTCCGGCCTCGGCCGCCGCGGCTCTTACCGCCTTTGAATTACTCCTGGAGGAGCCGTTGCTGCTCGGCCGGCTCTGGGAAAACGTTGGCCGGATGCGCGACGGGCTGGCGGCCCGCTGTTTTTTTACGGCCGGGACCTCGCCTATAATGCCTGTAATAGTAGGAGATCCGGCAAGGGCTTTGAGCCTTTCGGAACGATTACTCGAGCGGGGCTATTTCGTACCGGCCATCCGCCCGCCATCGGTGCCGCATGGAACGGCACGGCTCAGAATAACCGTTAGCGCCGCGCATACCTGCGGTGAGATTGACGGTTTTTTGGCCGCTTTCAGTGAAGCGATGGAAGACGGAATTTAGAATATAGAAGACAGAAGGTAGAAGGTAAGAAGGTGGCAAAGGGGAAAGGGGGAAACATGAAGAAGGGATTAGCGGCAAAAACATTTTAAGACTTGATGGTCGAGCCGACAAAGCTCGATTCATGAACATGCCCAAGGTTCTATAGACGAATGCCTATACTATAGCTATTTTAAATTCTGGATAATAACTCTTTTTTAAAACTCTTGCTTAAATATTCTGTATTCTATATTCTGTATTCTATATTCTTTAGATGGAGGCATTAGATGTGACTGAAACACAAACCGGAAACGAAGCGGCAAGACCGACACTGCCGTCGCTGTTCATAACGGGCACCGACACCGGTGTCGGTAAAACGGTCTTGAGCGCCCTTCTGGGGTTGATTTACCAGTCGGCCGGCCTGAAAACCGCCTACCTCAAACCTGTGGAAACCGGCGCCGTCAAAGGGCCGGACGGCCTCGTGCCGGGGGATACCAGGTTTGTTTCCGACGTTCTGGGCCTGGAGGAATCCATTGATGTGCTTTGCCCATACCGTTTCGAACACCCGGTTTCGCCTCATCTGGCGGGGCGCATGGGAAAAAAGGAGTTCAAACCGCAGGTGGTCCAGGAGTGCTTCAAATACCTCGAGAAATTTTATGACGCCGTGATCGTGGAAGGCGCGGGAGGCCTTCTGGTACCCCTTTCCGAAAAATACATGGTCGCCGACCTGGCGAGAGACCTCGGGCTGCCCGTGGTTATAACGGCGCGGCCCGGGCTCGGCACCATTAATCACACCCTGTTGACGATCGCCGCGGCCCTGCAGGTCGAACTGAAGGTGGCGGGCGTGGTTGTAAACCGCTACCCCGAAGACCCCGACCCTGTCGTCAAGGACAACCCGAGGGCGATTGCCAAACTCTCCGGTCTGCCGGTCCTGGCGCGGGTTCCCGAACTGGACGGCCTTGACGCCGGAGAACCCGGGCGCGCCTTGCTGGAAAAAGCGGCGCTGGAGCTCAACCGGCTTTACCGGTTGGACGAGGCCCTCGCCAAACTGGTGTAATTCTGATGGCCCGTGCGGTTTGTCAATTCAGGGGAAGACCGGTTTCTACTTTTTCTCGACGTCGGAACTTGGACGTCGGACGCCGGACCTATTTTCAATGGAGTCCCACCTGCCGTATTCAGCGGCACAACAAATAATAAAAATCGGCGCTGGAAATAGCGATTTACTTGTTGTTATATTTGTTTTCTTAATTCTTGGCGTTCTTGGCCAGCACTCAGGGACTGAGTACTGGATTGGCGGTGAGATTTCTTTTAGGAGGAGTATACGGATGTACAGCGGTGAGGAGATAGAACGCCTGGAAAACCTTGACCGCACGACGATCTGGCACCCTTTTACCCAGATGAAGGAGTACGTTTCCGAAAACGCCCCGGTGATCGCCGCCGGTGAAGGTTGTTACCTGATTGATATTCACGGACGGCGCTACCTCGACGGCGTAAGCTCTCTCTGGGTCACCGTTCACGGCCACCGGAAAGCGGCGCTTAACGATGCGATCAAAGAGCAGCTCGAGAAGGTCGCGCACTCCACCCTTTTGGGGCTGGCAAACGTTCCTTCCGTGCTTCTTGCCGAGCGTTTGACAGCCATCGCCCCTGCGGGCCTCAAACGGGTCTTTTACTCGGACAGCGGGTCCGCCGGTGTGGAGATCGCCCTTAAAATAGCCTTTCAGTACTGGCGGAATATCGGCATAACCGGCAAAAACAAGTTTCTTTCCTTCTATAACGCGTACCACGGAGATACCCTGGGAGCGGTCGGCGTAGGCGGGATGGAACTCTTTCATCAGGTTTACGGCCCCCTCGTGGTGGCTTCGTTGAAAACGCCTTCGGCCTACTGCTACCGCTGTCCTTACGGGTACAGCGAACTGTCGGGATGCGGCCGTGATTGTTTCACCGCATTCGAACGTATCATAGAAGAGTACCGTGACGAACTGGCCGCGGTCATTGTCGAGCCGGTGATCCAGGGCGCAGCGGGGATGATTATCTGGCCCGAGGGGTTCCTGCGGCGCCTCCGCCGCTTATGCGACACCCACCGGGTCCTGCTGATAGCCGACGAGGTTGCGACGGGGTTCGGCCGTACCGGCAAGATGTTCGCTTGCGAACACGAGCAGGTCAGCCCCGACATCATGATAATGGCCAAGGGCATTACCGGCGGCTACCTGCCGCTCGCGGCGACGCTTACCACCGAAACGATCTACGAGGCTTTCTATGCCGACTACCCCGAACAGAAAACGTTTTATCACGGCCACACCTACACCGGAAACCCGCTGGCATGCGCCGCTTCTATGGCCAATCTCGACCTGTTCGAAAACGAAGCGGTCATGGACAGGCTGCAACCGAAGATAGAGCACCTCCGTACACTGCTCGACAACCTCCGGGGGCTTCCCCACGTCGGAGATGTCCGCCAGGCCGGTTTTATGGTCGGTATAGAGTTGGTCCGGAACAAAGAAACGAGGGAACCCTTCCCGCTTGTCGACCGGAAAGGACGGCAGGTGGTTCTTAAGGCGCGCGAGAAGGGTGTAATCATCCGTCCCCTGGGTGACGTTGTTGTGCTGATGCCGCCGCTGGCGATCAGCGACCCGGAGTTGTCGGACCTCTGCGGGGTAGTTACGGAAAGCATCATGGAGGCAACGAATTGACCCCGACCGTCGGTTTGAATGGAAAAGGGATTGCTTTAAGCCCGACCGTTATCGCCGGAACGCCGGCCTACCTGCTGACGCCCGAGAATCAAAAAGGCGCGGCGATAATCCTGCACGGGTACGGCGGCGTAAAAGAGGAGGTCCTGGGTCTCGGGATCGCGGCGGCCGGCGCCGGTTGGAAAACGTATCTTCCCGACCTTCCCGGGCACGGCGCGCACCCGGAGCCGCTGTCGGGGCAGAGCATCCGGAGGTTCGCCGCCGCCCTTAAAACCTACACTTTCACAGCCGCCATAGGACACAGCCTGGGCGGGCGTATAGCTATGACGCTGGGAACTAAACGTACCTGCCTGCTCTCCATACCCCTCGACGTCCGGTTTGACGGACGCAAAAGCGAACTCCTGCGGGTTCTCAGGGCGCGCCGGGTGCGGGAGTCGAAACCCTTTACCGGTCTGGAAGAAGCGCTGGCGGTTCTCAATGAGCCCTGGCCGTCCCCGCCGGTACTGCTGTTTCATTCTTTCCGGGACCTGCCGACCTGCCTGGCAGCGGTGGCAAGCGCCCGTGAAATCGGGTGGGAGACCCGCAGCGTAAACAACGTGGGGCACCTCGATATCATCACCGCCCCCGAGGTATTGAACGCTGTTGGGGCTTATCTGTGAATAGAATGTAGAAGGTAGTAAGCAGTAGGGGAGAAGTAGGAGGCGGGAGTCAAGTCCCAAGTCGAAAGTCCTCAATATTCAGTCGGAAATAAAGTTACGAGATTCGCGTTACGTGTTAGGGACGGAAACCGGTTTCAAGTTACGATCGTCAGGTTGCTGGTTACGAGTTTTAAGCGGTTCCGGATTTTTATTCTATATTCTACCTTCTGACCATCTTAGCCACTCGGAAGAGGTATTTCTGTATTCTGTTTTGAACCTTGAACTGTAAAGAGGGGGCGATTCCGATTTCCGTATCTGAACCGTTCAGCGTTAACAGCAACATTTACGCGTCTCCGGAAAACGAGCGCTTTTACATGCGAATCGCCGCCGCGCTGGCGGACAGGATAGTCTCCCTCAATCCGCAACGCATCCTTGAGGTCGGCGCCGGTACCGGCGCGGCCACGGTCGTGTTGCGGCGCTGGTTCCCCGCGGCCGAAATTCTGGCCACTGACCCGAGCAATGAAATGCTGGCTTACAACAAAAAAAAGCCGCTTACAAATACGACCTTCGCCCTTTTACCCGCCGAAGCAGCCGCTGAAACGAAAGACCGTTTCGGCCTTGTTTTCGGCAACATCTGCTACCACTGGTTCCGTCCCGGGACCGCCCGCACCTTGGCGGGACTTCTTGATCCCGGCGGAGTGATGGCGTTTTCGGTGCCCGTCAGCGGGCCGGCAAAAGGAGACGGGAATCTGATCCTGCTCCGCATCTGCCGGGAAATCGGCGTCGGCGACCGCCACGGCAAGCACCTTTTGAGCATAAGCCGCCTGCGCCGGGAATTTGCCGGTTTAAAAAGCTCCGTTGAATCGGTAACGATTCGCGAGACCCTCTCACCCGCGTTCTTCGGCGTCCTGCTGCGCGCCCGCGGTTCCTGGGATTTTCTCTTCGGGTCCCGGGCGGAGCTTGCCGAAGACATGTGGAACAGATTAACCACGGGGCTTTCCGAAACCACCCTTCACTGGAACATCGCGCTGGTGGTGGCCCGCAAATGAACCTTATCGGGCAAACCGGGCTGATAAGCGATCTTGCCCTACGGGTTTTTAACGGCGGCGCCCTTTCCATGGCGGAGGCCGTGACCCTTATCCGTATGCCCGACGAAACAACCCCTTTTCTTTTAGGCTGGGCCGATGTCCTGAGAAAACACATTCACGGCACAAGGCTGGACCTCTGCGCCATAGTAAGCGCGCGCGCCGGGCGCTGTCCGGAAGACTGTCGTTTCTGCGCGCAGGCCGCCCGTTATCCCACGCAGGCGCCGGTCCACCCTCTTCTCCCGGAGGAAGACATCCTGCGGCGGGCAAAGGCGGCCCGGGCGTCCGGAATCGGGCGCTTTTCACTGGTCACGAGCGGCCGTGATCCCGGGGGCGATTTTGATAAAATCATCGCCGCCTTCGGGCGGTTACGAAAAGAAATACCGGACCTCCGTCTCTGCGCCTCGCTCGGCATCCTGACGGCCGAAGAAGCCCGGGAATTGAAAAAGACCGGCGTCGAACGGTACCACCACAACCTCGAAGGGGCGGCAAGCTTCTTCGACCGGATATGCGCCACCCACCGTTACAGCGACCGGGTAGCCACCATTCAAACCGCGCGGGAAGCGGGGCTGGAAATATGCGCGGGCGGGATCATCGGCCTGGGGGAAAGCCCGGAACAACGAGTGGAGCTTGCTCTCGCGCTACGCGACCTCCGGGTGAAATCGGTACCGGTCAACCTCCTCCACTCGATTCCCGGGACCCCGCTGGCCTCGCAGCCGCCGCTCCCTCCGCTTGAAATCCTCCGCACCCTGGCCGTTTTTCGCCTGGTCCTGCCGGAGGCCGTTATCCGCTACGCCGGAGGCCGTGAACACAACCTTCGGAACACACAGGCGCTGGGGCTCGCCGGCGGTGTGAACGGACTTATCACCGGCGATTACCTGACCACTTCCGGACAGGGAACCGCGCACGATCTGCAGCTTGCCCGGGACCTGGGACTGTTCCCAGATACCCCCTAACCGGGACAAGCCGGAACTAAAATGTTTCACCACAGAGGCACGGAGTTCACTGAGAACAGAAATATCACATTGAAGTACTAAGTCAGGAAAAAGGACCGGGGACTTTCGCCTGAGGACTTAATTCTTGACTCGCTACTAGTGACTCGTGACTTTCTACAGTCCCCCTCCGTGTGCTCTGTATCTCTGTGGTTAGTTTTTTACCATCCTGCGTAGATCTTGGCATCAAAGACCCTGAGGCCGTATGGAAAACTCCCCTGACGGAAGTAAAGCCGGACCCGATTTGGAACGATTAAGGGTATAGCTCTTACTTTTAACTTATTTCCCGTCGCCGCTTCCTGCATTTCATCCCTGGCGAAGCACTATGCGACTAAATGGTTTTGAAACGGTTTGCGTAAAAAGTAAAAAAGCAGTAAAATTAAACTTAGTAATATTTTGGGAATAAGCGCGCGAATCATCCGGCGCAAAAAGAGCGGCGAGAAGCGCGCCCGCTTTGTTGCTGCAAGCGCTTTCGGGAGGTGTCCACCCGCGGGTTTGATCCGGCGCAAGACGTTTTCACAGAGAGGCCGCCCGGAGAATAGACTTCATGCAGTGGCATCTTTTCAGTTTTATTTAATAAAACTAAGCAGGAAACCCCGGCAGGTCCGGTCGAATTGGTTAGTACCCTAATCCGGGAGGTGAGGCACAATGGTACCTGTCAAGGTAAAAGAAATCGCCTTCGACCTTGCGATGAACCCTGTGGTTCTGCTTTCAGACGAGGAAGAGCTCAAGATGCTGCCGATTTGGATCGGGCCTTTCGAAGCCCATTCAATCGCTTTGGCCCTCGAAGGCGCAAGCCTCGGCCGACCGTTGACCCACGATCTCTTAAAGACGATCTGCGAACAGAGCGGCGTTACGGTTTCAAGCGTCATTATCAGTGACGTAAAAGACGGAACCTATTATGCGGAACTTCACCTGAAGACCAAGGATTATGAGACGGTAATCGACGCCCGGCCCAGCGACGCCATCGCCTTGGCGCTGAGGACCGTAACCCCGATTTTCATGTCCGATAAAGTCGCGGATTACGCGCTTACCCCCGAAGAGTTGTACAGCCAGGAATCCGACGAAAGCAAGATCGTTAAAGTGTCCGACGAAAGGAAGCTGCATTAAAAAGTAATCCGCAGCAGGTCTAAGAAAAAGAGAACCTGAAATAACAGGTTCTCTTTTTCTTAGTTCTTCGTAACCATTCAGCCATATTGCACGGACGGAACGCGGTAAGATGCAAGCAGAGCGCGAAGGACACGCCGGACGGAGCGGAGCGTACTCGAAACGTACGTGAGCATCCGGCCGGTGGCGCCGACAAAGCTATGCGCAGCCTATCGCCGCGCCCTACGTGATATCTGAATAGTTACTGTCTTCTAACGCGCTGCCGCCAGCAGAATAACCAGCGATCCGAGGATTACCCTGTACCAGACGAAGACATTGAAACTCCGCGTGGTCACGAACCGCAACAGAAAAGCGATGGCGAAGAATCCCGCCACGGCCGATGTAACAACGCCCGCCCAGAAAGAAGCGTTTATGTCGGCGGCGGCGATATCCTTCAGACCGAAAATCCCGGCCCCGAGAATAATCGGCGTAGAGAGCAGGAAAGAAAACCGGGTCGCCGCTTCCCGCTCAACCCCGAGTAAGCGGCCGGCGGAAATCGTCGCGCCGGAACGGGATACGCCGGGAATGATGGCGACGGCCTGGGACAAACCGATGAGCAGCGCGTCGACCCAGCCCAAACGCCAGATATCACGGGCTTTCCCGCCGTAGTGGTCCGCGGCGTAAAGCACCGCGCCCATGGCGATGAGCATCACCCCGATCAGCATCGGGGAGCGAAACACCGTTTCCGCCTGCTGTTCCAGCGCCATGCCGATCAGAGCGCCGGGGATTGTGGCCAGCGCCAGGTACCAGAAGAGCCGTCCCTCACGGGTCCTCGTACCCTTAAGCCCGTTTCGGACCAGCCCCAGCCAGTCGCGCCAGAAATAAGCCACTACTGCCGCAAGGGTCCCCAGGTGCAGCGCGACGTCAAACGCCAATCCGGGGTCGCGCCAGTTAAAAAACCAGGGCGCCAGAACCAGGTGCGCCGTACTGGAAATCGGTAAAAACTCGCCCAGCCCCTGGACGATACCTAACACCACCGCCTCCGTCAGGCCCAATGATACTCCCCCTCGAAAATAAGGCGTTCTCCTTAATTATAATCGGACCCGGCGTTGAATACACCAGAACTTCACCCCACGGTTCACAGCCATAGAAAAAAAAGCCCCTTGCGGGGCATGTGGCAGGTGTTAGGGAGAAACCGGAGGCTTTTGAACACCCGCGTGCGGATATGATTCCGCTCAGGATTCGCGTTCCTCATACTTTTGCTTCAATTCCGAGATAACCGCCGGGTCGGCCAGTGTGGTCGTGTCGCCGAGGATCCGCCCTTCGGCGATATCCCGCAACAGCCGCCGCATTATTTTTCCGCTCCGGGTCTTGGGCAGTTCCGCGGTCAGAAAAACATCGTCGGGACGTGCAATTGAACCGATTTTTTTAGCCACATGCGTTTTAAGCTCGTTCTCTATTTCTTTAAAACTCCTTTTGGCGGACTTCAGTTCGTTGAAAGCCCTACTCCTCAAGGTAACGAAGGCCGCCACCGCCTGACCCTTAATTTCGTGGTCTCTGCTGATCACCGCTGATTCGGCAACCGACGGGTGATCGACAAGGGTGCTCTCGATTTCCATCGTGCTCAAGCGGTGTCCGGCGACATTTATCACATCATCCACGCGGCCGAGCATCCAGTAGTAGTTGTGATAGTCCCGCTTCGCGCCGTCCCCGGCGAAGTAAATCCACTTTCCGGGAAATTTGGACCAGTAGGTATCGATATAACGCTGATCGTCGCCGTATATGGTCCGCAGCATTGCCGGCCACGGCTCCTTTATGACCAGGAAGCCCCCCTGACCAAGGGGAACCGGCTTGCCTGCAGCGTCCAGGACGTCGGCGTCAATACCCGGCAGCGGTACTGTGGCCGATCCCGGCTTCAACGGCGTTATCCCGGGCAGGGGGCTTATCATAATCATACCGGTCTCCGTCTGCCACCAGGTGTCCACGATCGGACAGCGCTCGCCGCCGATATTCTCGTGACACCAGATCCATGCCTCCGGATTTATCGGTTCGCCGACCGTTCCGATAAGTCTGAGACTCGAAAGATTGCGGCCCGCCGGCCATTTACGACCCCACTTCATGAACGCCCTGATCGCCGTCGGTGCGGTATAAAAAACGGATACACCGTATTTTTCGATAATTGACCAGTTACGGTCCGGATCAGGCCAGTCGGGCGCCCCTTCGTAAATGAGACTGGTAGCGCCGTTTGCGAGCGGCCCGTACACCACATAGCTGTGACCCGTGACCCAACCGATATCGGCGGTGCACCAGTAAACGTCGTTGTCTTTGATGTCGAAAACCATTGAATGAGTCGTGCTTGTGCCGACCAGGTAACCGCCTGTTGTGTGCACCACCCCTTTTGGCTTCCCCGTAGTTCCGCTTGTATAGAGAATGTAAAGCATGTGCTCGCTGTCCAGCTCCTCGGGCGGGCAGCCGATGGGGGCGCTTTCCATTACCTCGTGGTACCAGACGTCACGGCCGTTTTTCATCTTCACTTCCTGATTCGTACGCTTAACCACAATCATTTTTTCTATCGTCGGCGTTTCCATAAGCGCCACGTCGGCGTTCTTCTTAAGCGGCACCGCCTTACCCCGGCGCCACCCGCCGTCGGCGGTGACCAGCACCTTCGCCCCGGCGTCGTTGATACGGTCGCGGAGCGCCTCTGAACTGAAACCGCCGAAAACCACGCTGTGCGGCGCGCCGATCCGGGCGCAGGCAAGCATGGCGATGACCAGTTCGGGAATCATCGACAGGTAAATCGCCACCCGGTCGCCTGTTTTGACGCCGAACTCTTTTAAAACGTTGGTAAAACGGGTGACTTCCCGGTAAAGGTCCCAGTAGGTAAGGACGCGGCTGTCACCCGGCTCGCCCTCGAAGATGATTGCCGCCTTGTTGCGCCGCCAGGTAACCAGGTGCCGGTCGAGGCAGTTGTAACTGACGTTAAGCTTACCGTTTACAAACCACCTGGCGAACGGAGGGTTCCATTCCAGAACCTTATCCCATTTCTGGAACCAGTCCAGACGCTCCGCCTGCATCGCCCAATAAAGCTTGTAGTTGGCGTGCGCATCGGCGTAAATCTGTTTGCTGCTTACGTTGGCCTGTTTGACAAAATCCCCGGGTGGGTGAAAGATTCTTTCCTCTTCAAGCAGGATATCGATCGTCTTTTCCAGTACCAAGCCAAACCCTCCTCAGAAAAACTGGTATGTATATTACTGCCTATATTCTGATTTTGAGGCTTGAGGCGGGTAATGAGAACTGATTTTTTGTCAGATGTTAAAGGAAGGACATGACCGGTTAAAAAGCTTCTCTTAACAGGAGAAATTAAGCACCTGTTCCACAATGTAAAACAAAAGGGTTGGGACAGCCTCCCCTGAAAAAGCTCTCCCAACCGCCAAGACACCAAGAAAAACAAATATTTTATCCAGGCGGCGTTGCAAAACTACGCCTCAAAAGTCAGCTTCTAAGTATGCGGCCCCATATCCCCTTTACGGCAGCCCAAAAGCAGGGAAACGGAATAACATGTTTCCTGCAGCACGTTGACCAGCCTGTTGATCCTTTCCAGCGGGAGGCGGCCGGCCGGCCCGATGATCCCGAGCGCCGCCACGACTCGCCCGCTCACGTTGAAGATGGGCGACGCAACCCCGCGCAGGTTATCCGCGAACTCCCCGGCGCTTACCGCATATCCCTGAGCCTTTACCCGTTCCAGGTGAAAAATCATTTCTTCCGAAGAGATAACGGTGTCGAGGGCATGCGGTTTTATTCTTTGGGTCCGAAGGTATTTCCTCAGTTCCGCTTCCGGCAAGTAAGCGAGAAGGACCTTTCCCTCCGCGACGCAGTGTGCCGGAGCGCGAAGCCCCGGGTTGACGGTTATCGTCTCCTGCGGCTGGCGCCTTTCGATAAACAAGACCTCGTCTCTCTCCAAGATGGCGAGCTGTACTATCTCTCCCGTAATATCCACCAATTCGCTGATATAGGGCAAGACCTCGCGCCGTAAGTCGAGATTGTGGAGGTAGGTTAAACCGAGGGAAATGTAGCCCATTCCGAGGCGGTAGCATTCCGATACCTCATCCTGCTTAACAAAACCGCGGCTTGCTAAGGCGGCAAGCAGCCTGTGGACGGTGCTTTTAGGCAGTCCGAGTTCCTTCCCGATCGCGGTCACGCCCAACCCCGCAGGGTTCGCGCCCAATACTTCCAAAATGAGCAACGCGCGCTCAACCGACTGGACGGCGAAACGCCTTCCTTCGTTTTCCGACAAGGCTGCCACCCCTGAAATAACGTTTGCATATATGAACCGCGTTAGGTGTTATGTCATATTGGTCGCAGGCGGGAAGCCCCCGCCGCTTGTCGCAAGAAACCCTTAAGAAGCCGTTGCCGCACTATAGTCTGAAAAGCAAAAAGGCGGTTCACTATTAAACCGCCGAACTGTTTACCTTGAGCAATTATTAGTAGAAAACGGCTACCCCCAGTCGCTGGTCGTACACCGTCATGCCGACGGTAACCGTGCAGTCCTTGCCTGCGATCTTCTTACCGAAGCTCAAAGTCTTCATATCCCCGTTTGATGAGTCCTGACCAAACGTGTACCCCCCGGACTCCAACTCCTTTTTCAACGGTTCCGCGTCTTCTCCGGCGGTCTGCCTTTTCAGGGCGTAAGTCAAGTGATTACCGCCTTCGCCCATCTGAAAAAACATCGACAGCTTCGCCCCGCCGAATACCTTTGTGAAAATCGGCTGCAGTTCGGCATGAACCGCTTTACAAACGTCCCCCGTCGGGGCCATCTCCTGGACCTTGTCAAAATCGATGGCGGTGGGCTGAATGGGCCCGGGGCCTTGGGCCTGCGGCGTCTCGGATGGCGGCTCTTTTTGTTTACCGCATCCGGCGGCTGCCAGGAGGACCAGGCTGAGAATTAAAACAAGCCAAAATCGCATTATATCCCTCTCTTCTTTACTTAAATTCATTATGGAAATGTATCTTTTAAAATTTCTTCTTAAGAACCGTTATTCCTTTTACCTTTAGCAAAATTTTTAAAACCGGGGCGGCGTCCGTTGGAACTTGCCTTTTCCGGGGCAGAATGTTAGGATGAGAATTAAGTCTGCGAGACAAGGATTATATTACCATAACATCAACGGGGTGAATGTTATTGCGCATGCTTGAGCGTGGTGCGTTTGAAATCCGGCCGGTAAGAATTATCCCGCAATGGAACAAATACGCTGAAGGTTCCGCTTATATTGAGGTCGGCGATACGCGGATCATTTGTACCGCGTCGGTGGACGATAAGGCGCCGCCGTTTCTCAAGGGAACCGGCAAGGGCTGGGTGACCGCCGAGTACGGAATGCTTCCACGGTCAACCGAAACACGGAATGCGAGGGAAGCGGCGAAGGGACGTCCGGGCGGCAGAACCCTGGAGATACAACGTCTGATCGGCCGTTCTCTCCGGGCGGTGGTCGACTTGGAAACGATAGGTGAGCGTACCGTTACCGTCGACTGCGACGTGCTTCAGGCGGACGGTGGAACGCGGACCGCTTCCATCACCGGCGGTTTTGTCGCCCTGATCTACGCCCTTGACTGGCTCCGGAACGAAGGCGTGTTGACGCTGATTCCGGTGTACGATTTTGTGGCCGCTGTAAGTGTTGGACGGGCAGGGGGAGAGCTCCTGCTTGATCTCTCCTTTGCGGAAGATTCCCTGGCCGCCGTGGACATGAACGTGGTTATGACCGGGAGCGGCAAGCTGGTGGAGGTCCAGGGAACCGGCGAAGAGGACACCTTCACCCGGCAAGAGCTGGATGCGATGCTGGACCTTGCGTCAACCGGCGTCGCCGCCCTGATCGAAAAGCAGAAAGAAGCGCTGGGCAACCTCGCCGACTTCATCGGCGCGGGATGATGAGACGGTTAGTGGCGGCGACAACAAACCAGGGAAAACTGAGGGAAATTGAGGCGATTCTGGCCCCCCTCAACTGGGAAATCGTATCCCCGCAGTTCTATCCGGGGTTCCCGGAGATAGAAGAACACGGGACGACCTTCGAGGCCAACGCCGTCGAAAAAGCCCTCGCGACGGCGGCGTTTACCGGGGAGACGGCCCTTGCGGATGACTCCGGGCTTGAGGTTGATTATCTCGGCGGCGCTCCCGGGGTTTACTCCGCCCGTTTTGCCGGTGAACCCAAAGACGACGCGGCAAACAACAACAAGCTTCTGGGGCTCCTTGACGGAGTGCCCCGGGAGCAGCGCGCGGCGCGGTTCAGGTGCGTGATCGCCGTGGCGTTTCCGGAAGGCGGAGTCGTCACCGCCGACGGCCGCTGCGAAGGATTTATTCTCACGGAACTGCGCGGCGCGGGCGGTTTTGGTTACGACCCCCTGTTTTACCTTCCCGAGTTCGATAAAACCTTCGCCGAGCTTCCCCCGGAGGTTAAAAACCGGGTCAGCCACCGCGCGAGAGCGCTGGCGAAGATCAAAGAAAAGCTTGCTGGCCTAACGGGAAAATAGTCACGAGTCACGGGTTGCGAGTTTCAAGTTCCGAGTCCTTAGTCGAAAGTCTTACCATCTATATTCCACCTTCTATATTCTATATTCTATATTCCGCCTTCTGACTACTGACTCCTGACTTCCGCCTTCCGGCTTCTTGCCTTCTACCTTCTACCTTCTACATTCTACATTCTACATTCTATATTATTCTATATTCCTGGCTCTAATCTTCCTTCCAACGTTCTTTCCCCCCAACGGGCTTTTGACTTTTACCGGTTTCTGCGCTATAATTTTTCGTGGTCGTTGGTTAGCGGTCGGCATCTTGTGAGACATCCGACCTTCAACTTCCGACGTCCGAAACGCGGGTGTAGCTCAGTGGCAGAGCACCGGCCTTCCAAGCCGGCTACGTGGGTTCGATTCCCATCACCCGCTCCATTTACGTTCAAGGTTCAAAGTTCAAAGCAAGAATAAGCTATTGGCAGTGACTAAAAGGGTCAGAATGTAGATTATAGAATAATTAAGAATTCGGAACCACTTAGAACTCAAAACCCGGTTTCCTGTTTTTAACACGTAACGCGAAACTCGCAACTCGTAATTTTGCCCCTGACTGAGAACTTCTACATTCTGCATTCTACCTTCTATCTTCTATATTCTGAATCTGATTTACGTCCCGGTAGCTCAGTGGATAGAGCAGCGGCCTTCTAAGCCGCGGGTCGGGGGTTCGAATCCCTCCCGGGACGCCATTTTAGAAGTGAAAAGTTAGAGGTTGGAGGTTAGAATTTGAAGAAAGAACCGGGTGACCGGTTCTTTTTCTTTTTAAAGCCAAGGAGCCAGGGAATCGCCCATGCTGTGGTGCAGCAAAACGAAGAACGAAAATGTAGACCCGTAAACGTGTTGCTTAGCTGCGGAAGAGTAACTTAAACGGAGCGCGGCGAGAAGTAATACAGTGCAAGGAAGACCAGCGGAGACGAACCGTTTTGGAAGTCGGATGCAAGAGGTTGGAAGTCGGAAAAGAAGCGGGAATTGTCTGTAGTGAATTCCTTCTAATCTAACCTCCAACTTCCGGCCTCTAATCTCCAAAAAATGCGTTGCTTATCGCTGCGCCCTACGAGAGTCCTGAACAGTTATTTATTTAACGCAAGCGGTACCGCCGCCTTCACGGCCAAACAAAGCCGCCGCTCCACCTCGTCCCAGTTCACAAGGCCCCACCAAGCGTCCACGTAGTCGCGGCGTTTGTTCTGATAATCCAGGTAGTACGCGTGTTCCCAAACATCGACCACAAGAACGGGGATACACCCCCACTGGGTCAGGTCCTGGTGCTTCTCGGCCGTCAAAACCTCAAGCCGGCGCCACGCCGGCTGCCATACGAGCAGCGCCCACCCCGACCCTTCAACATCTGTCGCGGCCATGGTAAACTGCTCCTTAAAAGCCGGTACGCCGCCGAAATAACTCCCGATCTTCTCCCTGGTTACCGGTCCGGGCTCCCCGCCGCCCCACGGCGTCATGACCGTCCAGTAAATGCTGTGCAGGATATGACCCGAACCGTGAAAGGCCAGTTCCCGCTCCCAATGCTTGACCAGGGAAAAATCACCGGTCCGGCGGGCTTCCACAAGCTTCAGCTCGGCCTTGTTAAGCCCATCGACGTAGGAACTGTGATGCTTGTCGTGATGCACGCGAAGGGTGGTTGCGCTGATCACCGGTTCCAGGGCATCGTATGGATAAGGCAGCGGCGGCAGCTTATGGCCTCCCGGCGGAACCATTCCCTGACTGCCGGGCCAGATTCTCATCAGGACCACCTCCTGTTTACATAATATGTTATTAACACATTATGCCGGCCGGTACGCCGGGGTACCGGAAAGAATGTTGGCCCTTTGTAAACCATTCATTCAAAATACAGCGCGCGGGGTTAAAATATAAAGGAGTTAAACCGACGTGGAAACGTCGATTAACTGCTATCATGTAATCATTTTCTTGATTCATGTCGTTCTTGGCGTCCTGGCGGTTGATTTATTTTCTGAGGGGGGTTCGGATTTGGGTTTTACCGCCGCTTACCGCCGTCTGGGGGAGGAAGAACTGAGGCGCCGCGTTGCAGCAGCCTACCGCCGCCTGAAAAGCTGTGATACCTGTCCGCGCGAATGCGGCGTCAACCGCCTGAAAAACGAACGGGGCACATGCCGGAGCGGCCGGGAAGTCATTGTTTCGAGCTACGGGCCGCATTTCGGCGAAGAGACGCCGCTGGTGGGCGATTTCGGATCAGGCGCCATTTTCTTCGCATACTGCACCCTGGAGTGCATATTTTGCCAGAACTACGAGCTCAGCCACCTGGGCGAAGGAGAAGTCGTGACCATAGGCCGGCTCGCGCGGATGATGCTCGAGCTCGAAATAACGGGATGCCACAACATCAACCTCGTCAGCCCCACCCACTTCGTGCGGCAGATCCTGGCGGCGCTCTTACGGGCAGCCAAAGAAGGGCTCAACCTTCCCCTTGTTTACAACAGCAGCGGCTATGAAAGCCTGGAGACTTTAAAGCTCCTCGACGGTATTGTGGACATATATATGCCGGATTTCAAATACACCGATCCCGGTGCGGCGGCAAGATATTCCGGTGTTGGGGATTACCCGGCGGTGGTTAAGGAAGCGTTGAAAGAGATGCAGCGGCAGGTGGGAGACTTAACCGTCGACAAAAAGGGAATAGCCACCCGCGGCCTGCTGGTGCGCCACCTGGTGCTGCCGGAAAATCTCGCGGGAACCGAAGAAGCGATGAAATTCCTTGCCCGCGAGGTCTCGCCCAGGTGCTTCGTCAACGTAATGGCGCAGTATTACCCCGCTTACCGCGCCCGGGAGTTCCCGCCGCTGAACCGCCGGGTGACCGCCGCCGAATACCGCGACGCCGTACTCATCGCTCGGAAACACGGCCTCCGGGTCTATACCGGCAAGAAAGGATTTTTGTAAGACGGGGTGGATTTGGTAGTTAGTAGATGGTAATAAATGTGTTATTCACAGGTTGGAAAGTAATCTGTCGTAATCAGAATGCGTGCCTATCCAAAACCAGACTATTATATCGCCTTCCTTAATCCCTACCGCCCGATAACCAAGACCGGCTCGTATCGAAAAGATAGGCTCTGTCGGATGTACTTGTTTGAACCGTAAACTCGGATGATATGGATTCTGCTTAAATAGCTAATACGCATCTTTAGTCCGGCGGCAAACATCTTCTGGAAGTCCCGCAAAAACCTTGCGAAACCGGTTTGTCGTATGTGAAATCATAGCTTGTCAGGATCAAGTTCCTGGGTCCGGCCCCCACGGTATTCTTCCAACGCCTCTTTGGCTAGTTTAGAGAGCATGACAGCTGATTTGTCAAAAGCTTCCCCCCAGCGTTCTTCCGAAATAAGCTCTTCGAGTATCCAAGCCGCAAGCAAATCCTGCTCTTCCAGGGGAAGCTTGGATGCCTCAGCAAATGCTTTTTCAAGTTTCGTCACGTCTTTGCACCTCCCTAGTGTCCTGATTTGCGGTTACATTTACCAACCCTACGCATTTCTTGTACCATAAAGACCCATTTATATTATAACATTCTTATCATGGATGTTGTAAGTCTCGGATATTCTATTCCGCCATTAGGTGCAAATATGCTCTATAGTCCTCTTCGCAAAAGAATGTTTGCTGCCGCCTGTTACACCGCTGTGTAATATGATAGGGTACACCGGGCGCCACTACCCGCGCTATTCTTGCCATGCCTGTATTATAATTGGTATCGGTTCCCAGCACAATAATTCTGTATAGTGTCCCCCGAATTCCAATTGAATTCCAATTCCCCTATACAATTTATTCTTTTTTTATACTTTCTTTCTTCAAATTAATAAAAATTTCTCGTTCTTCTGGTGAAAAATCTTCGAACTTTTCTAAAACAGTGATTTCTCCAGCCAAAATCTTTAACCTGTCGTACTCATAACTCTCTTTCTCTTGTTTATTATAATTTTCAAAAGTTAGATATTGTTTCACCTTGTTTGTTTTACAGTCAAGAATGGTATAACCTACACCACCATAAATGTAAAGTTTATTGTCTTTCAGTCTCCATGTTTTTGCTTTTAACTCTATAGTAACAAATTTCTCAACGTTAAATAATTGTAAATAAATATCATTACGAAAAAACTGATACGTCCCATCCCCAAAAGACATGACGGTATCCCTGCCCTCTCCATGTTTCAGCTGTTCGCATGAGGCACATAGAAATATTAATATAATTACCGTTGTAGTTATTAATAACTTTTTATTAAACATGTTTTTACCACCGCTGTTGGTAGTATGAGGTGATGTCTATTTCAACAGGAACAGAGTGCAGTACACCGCAAGCCGTTGAAATATATCCTAAATCATTTCCTGTCCATCCTATTATTCCAATACCTACCTTCTTTAGAGGATTTATAAGCTCAGTAAAATCAAATTCGTCCATCAATTTGTAGTTGACCGTCCACATTCGAGTTTTATTGTCCCTAGTAGCATTTATATGCGTTTCTGTAATCAAATGTAATCCAAACCACAAATCTGGATTACCAGACTGGGGGAAAAATAAATTTTTGTCGACGGTATCAGGAAGAATAGGACCTTCTCTTTTAGATAAATACTTTTCACAAATTCTATTATGGAATGCTAGAAAAGTTGGATCTAAAGCAACTTCCTGGGCTTGCCATGTACTATTACCCCATTTGAAACTACGTGGCCAATCAGATAAAGCTTCCCTAACTAATATTTCGGATATTTTCCAATCAATCTTATTGAAACCATCCGCTATACGAGTCCAAAATTCACGCTGTGCAGGTCTAGTAGCTGCAACTCCATTTGGTGATGCTATAATTGCTTCTATTAGTTTGTCTACCGCGCCACGGAAATCTTTATAAGCTCCATAATAATTTTTCGCATCTCGATAATGCCTTCCCATATTAAATGCTGCAAAACTATACGGGCTTCTCGTAGTAGAGGCTATTGAAATAGATCCACTTCTATTACCACTACTTCCGCCGCTACCACTGGATGATGCAGCCGCACTTACACCAGCCCCTGTAAGCGCTCCTACAATTCCTCCGATTACTCCTCCTGCCGGTCCACCTATGGTTCCTCCTATAATTCCTCCAATAATTCCTCCTACAATCGTTCCTATGCTTATATGCCCGCTTGGATCAATGAAGTTAATCGGATTATAGCCGCAATAAGCATACGCGTGCTGTTTCCAGCTTGGGTTCTTCGCCAAACTATCGGCTGAGATGAACCGCTGTATCTGCGGGTCGTAGTAGCGGGCTTTCAGGTAATAGTAGCCTGTTTCCTGGTCAAGATATTCCCCGGCGTAACGGAAGGGGTTGTCAAGCTGCTCCACCTCGGCGCGCCACAACGTAGCGAAGGGCTTTCCGGGAACCAGTTGCGGCTCATTATTCAGTTCCTTGCCGAAGGGGTCATACTCATAATCTTTAACAATCTCTCCACGTTTGTCAAGCAGTTGGGTCACATCGCCGTGGCCGTTGAAGAGGTAATAGTAAATATGGTCGGCGGTCTGCCTGGATACCAGGTCGAGGCCATAAAAGTTCCTGGCCTTCGGCAGGCCGCTTTCGTCGGTCTCGAGAATCGGGTTGCCGCCGTCATAGGCAAAGTTGGTGATTTCCCCGTCCACGTCTTTGCTTGTGCGCAGCCCGTTTCCGTTATATTCGTAAAAGACGCGCTTGCCGTCGGGTGTTACAGCTTCGCGAAGCTGGTTCCAGTCGTCAAACCGGTAGTTTGAGTTCTGGGAGGCTACTAATTTCCCGTCGCGGTAGATCAGTTTATTCTTTTCGGTCTGGTTGCCGTTGTGGTCGTAACGGAACAGGGAGCGGGTGGTTTCGTCGCCTTCGGTTTCTTCCTGCAGGAGGAGTTCGCTGTTCCGGTTATATTTGTATAAGGTCTCCTTAACGCGTCCGTCATGGTTCTCGGCCAGTTCCGTGAGGTTGCCCAAATTGTCGTAGGTGTAGTTCTGGGTGAGGTTGTCCGGCAGTACGGCTGTCTTGAGGCGGGAAAGGGCGTCGTAATAGTAACGGCTTGTCCCGTTTTTATCGACCTTCCTGGTCTGGTTGCCGCGCCGGTCGTAAGAGTATTTGTAACTGGAAAGGACTTCGCCGCCTTTCTGGTTTACCAGGCTGGTCAGCATGCCGCCGGGGTTGTAACGGTAGTCGGTGGTCACGCCGGTGACTTCATTGATCGCCGCGGTCAGGCGGTTGGCGGCATCGTACCGGTAACTGACCGCCCGCCCCTGTTCCCTTACCTGCGTCAGCAGCCCCAGGTTGTTATATGAGTATTTGACGTCCATCAGCTTGTCGCTTGACCGGCTGAGGGTCATGCCCACCCTCCGGTCAAGAATGTCATAGGCGTAGGCCAGGGAGATGCCGTTGTCCTGGCGGATTTTGTTCAGGCGGCTCAGGCTGTCGTATTCGTAACGGGTGAGACCCCCGGCGTCCTTCATCTGCGTGCGGTTTCCCAGAAAATCGTAGCTGTATTCTACGGTTTCCCGCCGCCCCTCGAAGACGATCTGCTTCTTGGTCAGCCGGTCCAGCCCGTCGTATTCGTAGTCGTAGGTTTTCCCGTTCCGGTCTGTCAGCGCGAGCAGGTTGCCGCCGGCGTCGTAACGGTAGGTCTCCTTCTTGCCCGAGGGGTCGGTATAAGCGATGATTCGCCCCAGGGAATCATATTCGAAGTGGGTTTCGGCCCCGGCCGGTCCGAAGATGGCGCTTATTCCCGAAGCAACCTTGGTGCATTTGCCTACGGCGTCGTATTCATACTTGGTAAACTCGGATTTACCGGCGCCCATAACCTTTTCCGTTACGGTCAGCAGGTTGCACTCATTGTAACGGTATCTGGTCG
The DNA here is from genome assembly GCA_040755295.1 of Bacillota bacterium. NCBI lineage: Bacteria > Bacillati > Bacillota > Bacillota bacterium. The sequence goes on from JBFMBK010000011.1 coordinate 79,620, forward strand.
TATAGCCTTCGGGATCGACGGTCCGGATCAGGTTCCCGGCGGCGTCGTAATAGTTGCGAATTACGCTCTCTTTCTCCGGCTCGAAAGGCGCCTTCTTAACGATCACCCTTCCCAAGGCGTCGTACTCCACCCGGGCGGTATTGCCGAGTTCATCGGTGGCGGCCACCTGGTTGCCGAGGTAGTCGTATTCGTATTTCCGGCTTTTGCCGAGAGCGTTTGTCCTCTTTATCAGCCGGCCCAAACCATCAAGGGTGTACTTTGTCCGGTTGTCCTTGTAGTCGGTTTCCTCTATAAGGTTATCGAGATAATCGTACGTGTTTGAAGCAGAATACTCTTTGCCGTCCTGCACGCGGCCTTGTTTTACAAGCCGCTCCCTGGCGTCGTAGTAATAGTTGACGACCAGGTCTTTCCGGCCTTTTCCCGATTCTTTCGTAACGGTTATCTTCATCACCGTTCCCGACCGGTCCTGGAACGCCTCGTCGTATTGCACGCCGGTTTCAGCCAATTTTTCACCCCGGCTGTCACGGTGGCCGACCTTGATCAACCGGTTGGCCTGATCGTATGAGTACTCGACGTAGTTCCGGTTCGGGTTGATCTCCTGAAGCACATTGTACTGGTCGTCATACTTAATGTTGACCAGGTCGATATTTTGTTTCTTATCCACCGCCCTGGTAAGCTTGCCCAACCCGTCGAAGTAGTAAATAATTTGGTTTTTGTTCTCATCGGTCACATAGGCAATGTTTTTTGAATCGTCATATTCATACGTTTGTGCGGTCTTGTCCGGGTTGGTTTTTTCAAGCAGCCTGTCTACCAAATCATATTTGAATCTCGTAACGTTGCCGTTGCCGTCGGTTTCGCTCGTTATGTTTCCGGTGGCGAAATCGTAACCGGTATGGACCGTAACCACGGACTTGTTGCCGTCGGCGTCTTTGCTGGCAACGCTTTTCTTCGTCAGGTAGGCATAACCGTACTCCGGCCCGTACTCAAAGTTTGTGGTCACGTCTTCGGAAGACGTTTTCCTGGCAGTGGCTGAAAGCACGTTGCCGTAGCCGTCGTACCGGTAGCTTTGCCGGCTCATCAGGCGGCCGTTGGCGTAGATTGCCTCGGAAGCCACTTCCTTGCCGTCGCGGGTAAGAGCCATTTTCTTCTCGACGGTGGTGTCGGCATTCTGCTTGTACCTGGCGCTTACCAGAAGATTATATCTGAAGTCGTAGGTGTAAAAGACCTTGCGTTCGGAAGAGGTATACTCGCTGCGTTTGGTGGGGTGGTTTTCGACGATTACGTTGCCGCGCGAGTCATAATCGTAGAGGTCGACCTTCTCCATGGCGTTGCCGGTTTCGTTAAAAACCCTTTCCCGCACCCGTACCGGCAGCTTGTACCGTTCGTGATAGCCGGTGTCGGTTTGCGCCATTAGCCTTTTTCCCGTTACTCTAGTCGTTACGGGAAGGTGCCGCCCGTCGAAGGTATACCCGACGGTCAGGTTCTTACTGTTCAGGGCAAATGTTTCGTAGCGGTAGTTGTCCGGTACCTGGTCCGCCTTATAGGTCGGGTAGCCGTCCGGCTCGTTGGCGTACCGGTAAGTCAACCGGTTGAGTATACGGTCGCCGTCCTGGTCGTAACGCTCCCGGACCTTGAAGTATTCCATGCTCCCGCTTTGCCCAATGTTTTTGCGCCCCCGGACATAGCTGTAAATCGTTCGCGCGCCGGTGGGATACTGGATTTCCACCAGGTTGGCATAGTTGTTGAACGCCGGCGGCTTCCCGCCCGCCATGTCGAACTCGGCGGCGTCAAAGGAATACTGGTATTTGACCTCGCGGCCCTCGGCGTCGATGAACCCGGCAAGGTAGTGCTTGCTGGACTGGCCGGGGATCGGACGCTTCATCAGCGTGACCTGTTTCGATCCTGAACTGATGACCGTGGCGGTATCGTTGTAGCCGATCTTAACGGTCCGCCCCACGGAATCCTCGACCATGGTCAGCGCCTTGATGCCGGAAACATCCCCGTAGTAATAACGGATGGTGTTGCGGTGACTGTCACGCTGGCCGATCAGGAAGCCGTCCGCCGAAAAGAAAAACTCATCGCCGTCTTTAAAGTAAAGGCGGTATGCGGCGGTTTCATTACCGTAGCTGAAATCGGTGTATCTTGCAAAGAGCAGGTCGGTCAGCTCGTACTTTTCCAAACCGTTGGCGGGATTGAAATCCGCCTTGTAAACGGACCCGTCCTGCAGGCGGACAAATACGCTGTCTCCCTCAATATCCAGGTAGGGGAGGTCGATCGCCCAGCCTTCCCCCAGAAGGTACCTGCCGGTTAAGGCTTTGCTCCTTTCTTGCGCGGCGTTGTAAATGCCCGCGGCAGCGGTAACGGTCCCGCCCGCATCGTAAGAAAGGTACCCGTTGAAAACCCATCGTTCCTGGTTATACTGCCACTCGGCGAGGACACTATCGCAGTTGGTGTATTCCAGCGCCCCGGTTTTCAGCCAGTAACCGTTCTGGTCAAAAACGTCGTAATAAGCGACCACCGTCTGCCCGTAACTGATCGGCACCGCTGCGCTCCGGGTTGTTTCGTTGAACAGTTTGGCGTCCCGGTTGCGGTATTCCGCCTGGAGCACAAGGTCCATACCGTTCCGTCCGGGCAGGTCGAGAATCGTTTGGAGGATGCTCAACTCACCAGTCTCAGTGCTGATGTTTTCATTTATGCCGCAGCTTTCCTTGCCGAAAGGGGCGTTTAGATTGACGTTGTAAGCCGCCTTCTGTTTATCCTCCCTCAGCACGGACATCAGGTTGGAAACGGTGGTAGGTGCCGTATCCGCCGCAGCGGGTTTGGTAGCTATAAGCAAAGATAGAAGTATAAGTCCAATGATGAATGCGGAACGGAGACAGAACCACGGATTAACACGGATGGACACGGATGGGTTATATACTAAATTTCGTTTTATCCCATATTCGTGTCTATCAGTATCTATCTGTGGTTTGTCATTCATCATTTTCATAAAACAATCCTCTTCCATTCGAGCCTAGCGCGTTTAAAGTTTAGAATTAGACCTACTTTAAGACCCGTGATCTTGAGATAGTTGAGAACCTGGCCAATGTCGTGGTCGGTGATTTGCTCGATCACCTTCGCATCCACAACGATTCGATCGAAGACGATCAGGTCAGGAACATATTCGCCAACCTTGACGCTCTTATAGACCACGTCAAAACGCGCCTGCTGTCGATAGGGGATGTTCTGTATATCGAATTCTACGACCAAAGCGTTTTCATATGGTTTTTCCAGCAGACCGTGTCCCAGGATGTTCAATACCTCTATTGCACAGCCGATGATCTGCTGCGTTTCTTGCTCAAGCAGCAATCTGTGTTTATTTATGCTCATATCCTTTAAACCACGGATTAACACGGATGGACTTGGATAAGCCATAATATCTTAAGTGCATGACTCCATATTGTAGATTCAGACCTTAAACCCGTATAAATATCTTTTCTTAATCCGTGTTTATCAGTGTCCATCCGTGGTTCTGCCCCGCTTTTCATCATTTCTTCGGGTATGCTGCCAATATCTCTTCCCAGCTCATTCCCGTCTTTTTCTTGGCCAAGACATCCTCCGGACTTGTATTGTTGGCCTTTGCCAGTCTGAAAGCGTTTTGCACATCCCACGGGCTATATCCCTGATTTAGGTATGATTCCATCTGTACATCTGTCAGGCCCAACCCGGCTTTAATTTTGGCTGCGTCATCCCGCTTGCGTTCTTCCGCGTCACGGTTTCCGGCCGCAACAAGGGCGGCAAACCCTTTATCACCGATATTTTTATCTAACCCGGGCACGGAAAGGTTGGCCTTTTGGTGAAAGGCCCGCCCCCTGTATCCCAAGGCGTTGGCGACTTCATCCCAGGTCTTGTCGGGTGTTTTTCGTTTTAAAACGTCTTCCAGAGGGAGGTCCTTGGCCTTGGCGATACTGTCGGCTTGAATAATGTCGTCGGGCGAGTAGCCCTGGCCAAGCAGCCGGTGCAGCTCGTCTTTACCCAGCACCTTGTATTTCTTGTATTCCTTGGTGATGTTGCAACCGGCAAGGATTGCGTCCCAGTCGCCGCCTTTTGCCCGCTGCGTCAAAAGTTCTTCGATTCTACCGGTCGGCAATCCGTCACTGACAAGATAATCGTACGCAACATAAAGGTCTGAGGAATCGTATTCCGGTATGAGATGAAACAACTGTTTCTCGGCCCGTATTCCTTCAACCAGGTCTAGTAGCTGCTTATACACCATAATGTTTTTTATCAGTTTGTCCTCGTCACCGACCGCTTTATAAAGGCGCACGACCGTCTTGCGGTCGATCCCGGACAGATGTGAAAGCTGTATTATTTTCGGGTCATTGGCGCTGATAGGGTTGAGGAGATGCTGCACCGCGTATACCGCAAATCCGGTGCAGCAAAGAAAGAGCAGAAAGACTGTCAGTGCCACCGGCCACTTTTTTAAGGAAACGAAACACAGATTAACACGAATTAACTCGGATAGTTTCTTGAAAATATTCATAATGCAACTCTCTTCCGTTCGAGCTTGGCTTCGTTTGAAGTTCAGAATTAAACTGACACTAAAACCTATGATTTTAAAAACGGTTCATCGGTTGGGAGAATGAACCACGGATTAACACAGATGCACACTGATAAGGGTATAAGCTCTCAATTTATTTATTTTCTTAATCCGTGTCTATCAGTGTCCATCCGTGGTTCTATCCCTCGTTCATCCGTGGTTCTTATTCATCATTCATCACTCATCATTCCGCATTGTCTTTACTGCATTTCCTCTACGCTTACGAACTGGATCAGGTAGTAGTTGAGATATTCGTTTACCTGTGTGACACCCGGAGTTGCACTACCTATCACGAGTTTGTAGAAGATGGGCCCCTTGTTGTACTGCCGCTGGCTCAGCCAGCTCATGAAGTCTTCCACTTCCGATTTGGTCAAGCCCTGATACTGTTTGACCGTTCCATCGGTAAGGGTGACCTTTAAGACAAGGTTGGCGCTCACGAATTCAGTTCCGACGTAGTCAACATCGACTTCGCTGGTATACCCCTCGGTCGAGGCGTCCTGCACCTTCTGCACATATATCACGGAGAAGTTGTCGGCCGGCAGGAGCATGTTAAGGAAGTCCTCGGGAACCGATCTGAGCGCGGTCGCCGTCATCCCCTGCTGGGTAAGGGTAATCCAGTTGGTTTCGAGATCGTTGAACAGCCCCGCGTCGACCGTTACCCACTGACCGTTTTTATAGGACTTGCAGCTTATACCGTCGGTCGTGATGAAATAGTAGGTCTCGCCGTCCCTCGGATACAGTTCCACCGTGTAAATCCGCTTAATCTGCCGCCAGCCTAAGGCGTTGAAGTCCTGCTGCTTCTTGGCGTACAGGGGCTTCTGCAGCGGTGTCTCTTCCAGCCCGCCGCTGTTCAGGCTTCCCTGCATGGAAACCACTATGCTCTTGATGGATGGGGTGGTGTACGGGTCGACCGAGGCGAAGTATACGGCGATGTCAAGGCTGTAAATTTCTTTATCGTCAACGTAAAGTTTATTGAAATCATCCGCCGTCAGGGAATTGATCTCATTCGCCGTTATACCCTCGTCCTGGAATTGCTGCACTGTCGGAATCGAGTCGGTAACAAGCTCCCACTTACCGGATTTGTAAGTGTGCCAGGAGCCTTTTCCGTCGAAGGACAAGAGATAGCGATCCAAGCCCTGAACATCGCTGTGGTAGTATGTAGAAAGACCCCCGGTTGTTACATAAGCCATCCTGGCGCCGGCGCTGTCCATCACGAAGGGATAGTTGGCCACGGCATCCGCGGGCGTGATGTCCGCGGCGGAATCGGTGTTGACGTCGTACAACTGGTATTCGTAATTCGGACCAAGGACAGCCAGTTCGTTATCGTCCGTAACCCTGACAACGTTGGTTGCCGTGACGTCCAGTTTCCTGACGGACCTGGCGGATACCCGGTAGCAAAACAGGCCGTCGTCGGTTTTGAAGAATACCAGCGACCCGTCGGCGTTTGTCCAGAGCCCGGTGATGTTTTTGGCGGCGGTGGTTAAGGCGCTGGACTTCCAACCGGACGGGGTCGGGATAAGCTTGGATAGTTGAGTGGTGTTGCTGAAGAACGCCAAGTTGCCGGTTCTGGGAACGTCGAGATAGCTAAACGGACCGGCTGCAAGGTTCTGAGCGGGCGGCGCCGCTGTCGGTGCTAACCGGTGGAGATAATTAGTGTCGGACCTATAATAGAATATTGTTCCGTCATCCTGAAAGGCAAAAACACCGACCGACGCGGAAACCGTGGTTGTGCTGTTCGCCGCCCGGTCGTACAGGTACAAGTTGCTGTAGCAGTCTTTAAAGGCGACTTTGGCGCCCGAATAGTTTGGCTTGATGTCGCCGGGAACGATGCTTGAAATCAATGTATTCGAACCGGTCAGGAGGTTCAGCAGGTACAATTTGTTCCCGTCCTGAGGGTTTTTGTAAAAGAGGGAGTTGCCGTCGCCGGACATGGCCATGACGGCGGGAGAGACACCGGACAGCAAGAGCCGTTCCGCCACCAACGCGTTCAACTGGCCGGAACTGTCAATATATGAGGAGTTGATGGTTATCCCTCTGATCTTGCCGCTTGGCAGCAGGGCGGGAGTCCCCGGAGCTGCCCCGTTGATGCTCAGGGTGATGTCGTAAAGTAACGGAGAAACCATCGCGTCGCTGCTGGAGAGAGTTACCCTATACTGCAGTCGCGCGTTGTTCAGATCCGTGGCTGCCGTGATGCCGGAGATCGTGCCGCCGTTAACGGCGGTCTGCCATGAGCCGTAGGTCGTTCCGCCGTCCGTCGAAAGCTTCGTCTCTACCTTTGCGGTACCTACGACCCGGCCTCCCACGGCCGCGTCGGCTTTATTCCAACTGATTATCGAGCCGGCAACGGCGCTCCCTGAGGATATGTCCATCACGGGCGAGGTGTACGAGCCTTGTATGCTGTTGCCGATCGTTACATCGTCGAGGCTTGGTGAAGAATTCTGGTCCGACGTTGATAGGTTCGCCCGCCATTGGACACGGTAGTTGCTCAGGTTCGTGCCGTCCGGGATGATAACTTCACCGCTGTTCCTGGCGACCCAGTCGCTCCAGATAGCCCCGCCGTCCGATGAGGTTCTTGCCTCCACCGAAACCGCGGTGTTCGCCGGCGTGGTCTTCGAGTAGCTGATCTTGAAGTTGTCGGCCACCCACGTGCCGGATACGTCCTGAATAGTGTGGGTGTAGGTGCCGGAAGAGGTATAGACGAAGTTATCCCCGATGAATTTATCCACCGACATCGAGCCGTACCAATAATCTGTGTATGGCTCACCAACAGTTACCCAAAGCGGGTTGCCATAGTCTCTTACCGACGACCAATTAACCCATGCGGAAGTGGCATGTGTTACCGACTCGTCGGCGTTTTTCAAAATGAGCTTGAATTGCGTCCCGTTTGTTTCAAGAACAATAACATAATCGGTATTGAGCGACCCTGCAAAAGCATCTGATGTGGTGGTTGTCCAGATACTGTTATTCCAGTAATACCACGATCCAGTGCTATTGTCCATATAGGCAAACCGAAATATGCCCGTGTCGGATTGCCAAACTATAAGCCTCCTTAGGTTGTTAAAATTATTGAACGTGTCACATACAGGCGAAGTAGGATTCTGAACAACCCCCAAGAAGTAGAACGCACCGGTTGCGTTAACACTGGTACATTTTCCTTTAACCTTGACCGTCTGGGCTATAGACTTATTCAAATTCTTATTAAACACAAGCATTCCGGCGCCCGTTACCGCCGTCCCCGCGTTAACCGTCAATCTGCCCGCGCCGTCTCGGGTGACGCTACCCGAACCTGCAATGGAAGTATTGAAGTAATTTGTGTCAGGTGGAGCGCCGCTGGCGCCCGTGAACTCATCGGTAAACGATCCTCTAACCAGCTTCACCGCGTCACTGACCGCTTCGGTATTGCTGTGCGTCCCGTTAAAGTCGGTTGTTGAAGTTGTAGTGCTGGGCGTGCCGTTGCTGATGGTTACGTCATCGAGGCTTGGTGAAACACTCGGATCTGACGTTGATAGGTTCGCCTGCCACTGAACGCGGTAATTACTCAAGTTCGTGTTGTTGGGCACTAACAAATCGCCGCTGTTTTTCGCGGACCAATTTCCCCAGGTGGTACCGCCGTCGGAAGATGTCTTTACCTCTACCGAAACTGAGGTGTTTGCCGGCGTGGTCTTCGCGTAGGTGATCTTGAAATTATCGGCTATAGATGCGGCAAATACGTCTTGAGCGGAATGGGTGTAACACCCAGGTCCCCTGGACGAAACAAGCGTATCATTAAAATTACAGAGTAATAGCGTACCTTCATCATTTGCCGGGGCACTCGTTGCCATCAGGTGCGCCTCCGCCCAGGCGTTATTTACGGTTGTGCCAACGCTTTCCAGGACGGTGATGTCTTCGAGTTTTACGGCGTCGAGTACGCCGTTTGCTTCATAGCTTGCTACATTGCTGCAACCAACGTAAAGCCGTGTCGGGGCTATCGGCAGGTTGGTGTCCATGTTGCTAACATAAACGATAGGATTAGTGCCAATCTTATACCAAAGTTGCATCCCTGCGGGGAGGTCATTGTGGGCGCTACTTAACTGCGCCGCGCCGAAAGCAACAATATCACCGGCAGAGTAAGAAATTGCCACTGTCTCTAAATTGACGTTAGTTCCGCTGTACCATTTTCGGAGCCTTAATTTGTCCGTCGAAGGCTCATACTCAATAGTAACCCGGTTATTGGCATCATAATAAAGCTCCGCTAGCACAAGGGCGTTTGTCCGAGCTATTGTACTCGCCTGATCGGTCTTCCAAAAGCCAGAGATAAACCACTCATTGGGGAGGGGGTTGTTTAAGGTGTAATAAAGGCTGTCGGCGTTGCGGGTGCCGCCGCCGATGTGCCAGGGTGTAGCGTAGGCTTTTTGTTCGATTTGGAGTCCATCAGCATAAAAAGTAGCAGCCTGAACACTACCAGTAGTTACTACCATTAATTGCGTTCTAGCACCAGTCGATCCAAATGTCCGCGTAACACTAACGCGTTGCCAGGAGCCAGTTAGTGTTATAGGCGCACTAGCGGTATATCCTACAAGTGCCTCCCCCGAAGTTATTTCTCTCAGTCCCAGGAATATGGTACCGGTTCCTTTGAGCCAGACACTTGCGGTATAGGTTTGTGACGCAGTTACGAGATTACTGGTGGTACGGAATCCCTCCTGTAATCCATATCCTGGCGTCTCTACCTTCAGACTGGCCGTGCCATGCCAGGAATTCGCTGTATCACGGGTTCGGGTAGATGCACTGTATATAAGAAACCCCGTCGTATCCGTCTCTACGTCACTCTGATTCACCGTCATTCGATTCGTTGTTCCTTCCACTGAATGATACCCGTTCGAGAACTTCCCCGCCTCGTAAGACGGATTCCCCGAAGCGACTTCCGTGCCGTCGCTCTTGTACTTAACCGAAGCGCGTGAAAAAGTTGAGGCAGGAGCAGCAGGCAACTTTACCGCGTCGTTGTCAGCTACAGTATTAACATGCGTCCCGTTGAAGTCAGCGGTTGTCGTAGCGGTATTTGAATACCCAATGACACCTTGCAATCTCAGCGTCCCGCTACTGTCCGCATAGACATCATCTGCCGTTCCTGTTTGGAAATCGGCCTGGCTGGTGTCCGTCTTGGTGTAAAACGCTTGGCTTTGGGAACCGAGGACCGTCGGGGTTGCATCATAATTGTTTACCCCGTTTGGCTTAAAGCGTAATTGTCCGTTAACCAGTTGAGTTTGCGAATTAACTAACTTTGAAAGGTCATAATTATACGCGGGTGAGTAGATGGAGGAAATTTCATCGTAATACCAGGTTGAGCTATCGTTCGTATGCACCCACAGGTTTTTCGCCTGAACCATGGCCGGGCTCGTTGTTTTGGTTAGGTCCAGCGTCACTTTATTCCATTTACCGCTCTGCAAGTCCGAACCCACTTTAAAGACTCCGTCTCCGTCCCGGTCGCTGAGAATCTTACAATCGGCTCCGGCTGTATTATCTCTTGTCCAGAATTCTACCCATTTTGCGCCAGGCCCCGGTTTCACCCAAAGCCGGACCTGAGAATACTGGGTGATGTCAAAAGGATCGGAGGTGGAAAGGTTGTAATAAACCCAGTTTTGGGTGGTATTGTCCCCCGCCGCAGCCTTTACGGCATAGTTCCCGCCCACCTTGTCCTGGGTCAGGGATACCGTACCGGGACTCAATCCGGTTATGTTGGTAGTGCTTTCTAAGGGATCATTTAAAGGGAGGTTTTGTTTTACGTCCTGCCCGGTCTGGGGAGGACCGAACGCCTGGATCTCTACCCAGCGGTTCTGGTTGTCTTTATCCGAACCATTAATCCAGTCCCTAATGTAGCAGACCCTGGCAGGGTTGAAGGTGATGGTCTTACCTTGTTCGCTTTCCTTATATTCTCCGCTGGATGCCGAGTCGAAAACAGTGGTCCAGTTGGCGCCGTCTTCCGATATCTCGGTCTTTGTATTGTGGCAGGTCCTGCCGTCGGCCCAATAGTGCCATATCTTTATCTTGTCAAGGGTGTAAACGCTTTTCAAATAGACGGTCAGCGAAACGGGAGAGCCGCCGGCGCCGTTGTCTGTGATATACGCCGATGAATACTTATTGCCGTCAGTTACAATAGTGCTGGAATTCCCGAAACTGCTCTGGCAGGTTACGGATGTAGTGTACGGCTTTCCTAAGGCGTAGTTTATCGGCGTTTGCGCCAAAGCCGTAATAGGAAGCATTGTTGTCAGCATCAGGACGATAAGAAAAACACTTATAAACCTCTTACGCATAAAAAGTTCCTCCCCCTAATTCCATAATATTCCGGCAATTTATCTGGGTATTTTTATTTAATAATTGGTTAGCTGTGCTTGTCAAGAATAATTTGTCACAATAAGTTTAGTACTAGGAAATACTTTAGTATAATACCATTTATGGTATTAAATAACGACGCTCATCGACATATTCTGAGCCGGTTCTTTGACGCCAAGATACGTATAATGGCAAGAAAAATAAAGGATACAGAGAGAATTTGAACCACGGAAGCAGATGGAAAATCCAGTAATGCGGAATGATGAATGGGGGCAGGGAGGCAGGGGCAGGATCTGAACCACGGATTAACACAGATGGTCACAGATAAGGGATAATATAAACCAATCCTAATCCGTGCCTATCCGTGTTCATCTGTGTGTGGTTAAATATTGTTTCCCGCTCGTCCAAATTAGGGCTAAACTATTTTATATCCCGAGCGCCTGGCGGTAGCAGTCCACCGCCTCGCTCTCCCGTCCGAGTTCCGCCATGATGCTAGCCTTAAGGCTTAACACCCGGTGGTCCGCGGGGTGTTTCTGGTCGAGCCAAGTGCATACGGTAAGGGCCTCTTCATAGCGTCCCAGTTCCGCAAGGCACGCCGCCCGGTTCAGCAGGAAGACCTCGCTGCCGGGACCGGCCGAATCCGCGGCTTTCGTGTAGGCATCCAGGGCTTTCTGCTTTTGTCCCGCCGCTTCCTGGATCACGGCAAGGTTGTTGACTATTATCCCGTCGTCGCTCTTTGCCGCCAGATCGGTCATAATCCGCTCCGCCTCTTTTATCCGGCGCAGCTTATAATAACAGGCCGCCAGGTTCGTCCCCGCCACAACGTCATCCGGGGCCAGTTCCCGCGCCAGAAGAAAACAGGCCGCGGCTTCTTCATAGCACCTCAAGTGAAACAGGCTGAAGCCCTTGTTGTTGAGCACGTGTGCGCTATCGCCCCCGCCTAGGCGCTGCCCGCGTTCATAGTGATCAAGCGCTTCGCCGTACCGGCCAAGCAGGTTTAACGCGTGGGCCGTGTTCAACGTAACGGAAAGGTCGGCGCCGCCCGCCATTTCGGCTTCCTTAAGTATCCGGGTCGATTCCGCCGCCTCACCCAGGGAGAGAAGGCACAGAGCCTTCTGGTTGAGCACCGTGCTGTTGTAACACCCCGCGGAAAGGGCGCGGTTGAAAAACGCCAACGCCTGCGCCGGCTCATTCCGTTTCAGCAGCCAGCTTCCCGCCGCCGCCAGCACCCAACCGAGGTCTCTCGGTGACACTCCCGTCTCTCTATCCGCAAAACGCGCCGGATTAAACTTCCCTTTCTTCCATCCCGCCGGGCAGGCGACCCGAAGATGCGTAACCGCCTGGTCAAGCTTACCCAGCTTAAAACAAAGCCGGCCCGCCCGAAAGTTCAGGTCCACACTGCCGGGTTCCGCCTTCAGAGCGCGCCTGACCAACCGGAGCGCAGCTTCGTTCATGCCTGCCCGCTCGCAGGCGCCTGCCCCGCCCAAAAGCAGGCTGGGCCGGACGAGATGCCTTTTCAACGCCGCCCATGGGCTGCCGAATATTATAAACACAGTGTAATCCTCCCTCAAAAAATAGATAGTACATCTTTCGTTAGACACCGCGATAAATAACGCATTGCGGCGTTAGACCGCCTGAGCCGAATCCTCACGTACCTCCCAGTACGCTCCGGTTCGTCTCAACCGGTCTGCCTTGCACTGCATTACTTCTCACGGCGTTCCGCTTTTGTTACATTATTGCTTCTGAGCAACACGCTTACGGGTATAATTTTATCTTCCTTCGTTGTTCCGCCGTGAACGATACTCAAGGACTCTTCAAATAATAGTGATGAGTGTGGAATGATCGATCGGAACGCTCCCGCGTTATGAATGCCTGGCTGAAATATTGTACGTTGTCCAGAAAAATCCTTCCAGATACTGGGATAAACCGTGCGACAAAACCCCGCTTCCTTCACGCCTATTGTTGAAAAATAACACGTCCGGCCCCCATCTCTTGCAACCTGCGGAAATCGTGATATGCTTAATGATTGTAAGAAAAATCTACACCGGTAAGGGTAATGGATGCTTACTTCTAATGAGACACTGAGCGGAAAGGTGACGCTCGTCACCGGCGGCGGCAGGGGCATCGGGGCGGCGATCTGCACGGAGTTGGCGCGCCACGGCGCAAGCGTAATTGTGAACTATCTTACTTCGGCCCGGGACGCCGAGAACGTAGCGGCGGCCTGCCGGGAGTACGGCGGGAACGCCATGACCTTCCGGGCCGATGTCGCAGATCCGTCATCCGTGGAAAAGCTTTTCGACGCCGCGGAAAAATCGCTGGGCCCCGTCGATATTTTGGTTAACAACGCCGGTCTGGGACTGCGCAAACTGGTTGTGGAAACCGGTGACGAAGAATGGGCGAGGCTTGTCGAGGTTAACCTTTCCGGGGCGTTTTATTGCTGCCGGCGCGCTCTTGACGGAATGATCCGCCGCCGTTGGGGCCGGATAGTTAACATAACATCAGTCTTCGGAATCACGGGCGCTTCCTGTGAGGCCGCGTACGCCGCCACCAAGGGAGGTTTGATCGCCCTTACCAAGTCGCTGGCGCGCGAGGCGGGCAGCGCCGGAATCACGGTGAACGCCGTAGCCCCCGGCCCCGTCCAGACGGATATGCTCCCGAAAGGACTTTCCCCCGAAGAAATCGCCGGACTTGCCGCTTCCATCCCCGCGGGCAGACTGGGCACCCCCCGCGACGTCGCCGGCGCCTGCGCCTTCCTCGCCTCTCCGGACGCAGCCTTCATCAACGGGCAGGTCCTGCGCGTCGACGGCGGCTGGCTGACCACGTAGCCTATCCTCATTCCCCAGGAATGTTCTAAAGCTGATAGTAATTAACACTGGCAACGATAAGATACCAGAAGGAAAAACAGATTTTCCGGTGAACCTTGTAGAAAACCCGTATATTTTCAAAAAACAGCAGCAATAAACAGGAGAATGCAATGAACGAAAACTTTGCCATTAAACCGGGCGCGAAAATTCTGGTCACGGGATGCGCCGGATTCATAGCGTCCAGGGTGACGGAATTGCTTCTGGCGCAGGGATGCTCCGTTTCCGGGATAGACAGCCTCAACGACGCTTATGATGTCACGATGAAAGAATGGCGTCTTAACCGGTTAAAACAACTTGACGGATTTCGTTTTTATCAGGCGGATATTTCTGGTCTCCAAGAATTGAGACAGCTTTTTAACACGGCATACGTCTCCTCAGATGCCGTCGGCGCGCCGTTCGACGCCGTCATCAACCTCGCCGCCCGGGCAGGCGTGCGGCAATCGGTGGCCAATCCCTGGGTGTACGTCGACACCAACGTCACCGGCACCCTGAACCTGCTCGAACTCTGCCGGGAATTCGGCGTTAAGAAATTTATCCAGGCCTCAACTTCAAGCTTATACGGCAAGGACAACGCCATGCCTTACCGCGAGGACGCCAACACCGATAATCCCCTCTCGCCGTACGCGGCTTCCAAGAAGGCGGCGGAAGCGCTTTGCTACACCTACCATTATCTTTACGGCATCGACGTGACGGTGCTGCGCTATTTTACCGTTTACGGCCCCGCCGGAAGACCGGACATGAGCTTCTTCCGGTTCATTCAGTGGATCAACGAAGAAAAGCCGCTGCTTATTTACGGCGACGGACAACAATCCCGCGATTTCACCTACGTCGACGACATAGCGCACGGCACAATCGCCGCCCTGCGGCCGCTGGGCTACGAAACAATCAACCTCGGATCGGACAGACCCGTTGTGCTGCTGGACGCCGTGCGGCTCATTGAAGAGCTTCTCGCCAAGAAGGCGAAGTTGGAGTTTCAAAGCCCCCAACCGGCGGATGTCACGGCTACATGGGCCGACATCAACAAAGCCCGGAACCTGCTCGGCTGGGAACCGGGAGTAACCATCGAGGAAGGCCTTAGAGAAACCTGCCGCTGGTACCGGGAAAACCGGAACTGGGCTAAAGAAGTGAGGGTACTGTAAGAAATGAATCCTAAGTGTATCGCCGTCGTTGGGTTAGGTTATGTGGGGCTCGCGCTTGCCGTGGAGTTTGGAAAGGCGCTCCAAACCATCGGCTTTGACATAAATCCGGAACGCGTTGAAGCACTCCGCAAAGGATATGACGATAATGACGAGCTTAAAGGAGCGGACCTGCGTCCTCCCCATCTTACTTTTACTGCCGATCCCGTGGAATTGCGCCAGGCTGAATTCATTATCATAGCCGTACCCACACCCGTAGACGGCCACAATAGGCCTGATTTCAAACATCTGGTTGAAGCAAGCCGTTTGGTGGGACGAAACCTGGTTCCGGGGACAACCGTGGTTTACGAATCCACCGTATATCCGGGCGTGACCGAAGAGATCTGCGTCCCTATTTTGGAGCGGGAGTCGGGACTACGTGGCGGAAAAGACTTCAAAATCGGCTACTCCCCGGAACGCATTAATCCCGGGGATTCAGAGCACACCCTGGCAAACGTAGTGAAAGTGGTGGCGGCTCAAGATGAGGAAACACTGGCGCAGGTTGCCGGTGTTTATGAACTGATCATAAAGGCGGGCGTGTATAAGGCTCCCGATATCAGGACGGCGGAAGCGGCGAAGGCGATCGAGAATATTCAGCGAGACCTGAACATCGCCCTGATGAACGAGCTGGCCATGATTTTTCACCGGCTCGGACTCGATACACAGGAAGTTCTTAAAGCGGCGGGTACAAAATGGAATTTTATCCCTTTCCAACCGGGATTGGTCGGAGGGCACTGCATCCCCGTTGATCCTTATTACCTGACATTCAAAGCGGAAGCAACCGGGTACCATCCCGAGGTCATCCTTGCAGGACGCCGGATCAACGATGAGATGGGATATTATATCAGCCGCGAAACCGTAAGACTCATGATTAACGCCGGGAAAACGGTGCGAAACGCAAATGTGCTGGTGCTGGGCGTTACGTTTAAAGAGAATGTGCGGGATGTACGCAATACGCGGATAACGGATCTGGTCCGGGAACTTGAAGGGTACGAAATTAAGGTCGCCGTTCACGATCCGCTGGTGGAACCCGAAAAAATCAGCGCCATGGGACTGGTTCCCGTTCCTGATCCTTTTAAAGAAAAAATCTGCTATGATGCGGTTATTGTGGCGGTACCGCACAAGGTTTTCCGGAAAAAAAGAACTATAGAGTTCGTTGATCTCTTGAGGAAAAACGGCGGACCCGGCGTACTCGTCGATGTCCGCAGGATTATACCCAAGGAAGACCTGGCGGATTCGGACGTCCTGTATTGGGGCTTATGACGGATCGAAAGACAGTAGCAGGAAAAAAGGAAATGGAAGTTCTCTTTGTAACCGGGATCTTCCCGCCGGATATCGGAGGACCCGCCACCTATGTACCGGTTATGGCCGGGGCGCTGAGTGAGCGCGGACACCGGGTGAAAGTGCTGACCACCAGCGAGCCGCACGATATGAAGCATGATGACGGCGTTTTCCCTTTCCCCGTTGTAAGAGTTAATAGAAGACTTCCTTTATTGCGGCGGACGGTCGATTTCACCCGGAGGGTTATTCGGCTGGGACGCGACGCTGACGTTATCTATGCCAACGGCATGCATCTTGAATGCGTGCTCGCCAATATATTTGTACGCAAGCCGCTGGTGATGAAAATCGTCGGCGACGAAGCCTGGGAAAGGGCCACCCGTAAAGGCTGGACCACGGACGGTTTCGACGATTTCCAGAACAGGCGCCAGAAATGGCCCGCCGAACTCAATAAACGCTTGCGTTCCTGGGTCACGCGCCGGGCGGACCGGGTAATTGCCCCGAGCGAGTATCTCAAGCGCAATGTTGTCGATTGGGGCGTCCCCGAGGGCAACTGTATCGTGGTTTATAACGCCGTTGAACCGCCCAAAGCTGTCGCGCCGGCTGTGATACCATTGATAACACCGGTTAAACTTGTTACGGTCGGGCGGCTGGTTCCCTGGAAGCATGTGGACGGAATAATCGGTTCACTAAGGAGTTTAACCGAAGCCGGTTTGGTCTTGGTCGGTGACGGCCCGGAACGACAGCGATTGGAGAGAATAGCGCAAGCCCAAGGGTCTATCGATCGTATTTATTTTACGGGGCAACGTAGCAAGGACGAAACACAATCGCTGATTGCCGCGTGCAACATCTTCGTATTGAATTCTTCCTATGAAGGACTGCCGCACGTTGTTGTAGAGGCAATGCAGTTGGGACTGCCGGTTGTGGCCACAGCGGCGGGAGGCACGCCGGAAGTGATAAAGGACGGCGAAACAGGTTTACTTATTCCACCAGGCGATAACAATGCTTTAAGCAAGGCGCTTGTTCTATTGATCAAGGACACCGATCTACGCACCCGACTGGCTGAAAACGCTAAAACCGTTCTTAAACAGTTCAGCTATCCGTTTATGGTGGTCGAGACGGAACAAGCGCTTATGCAAGCCATAAAAAGTGGGGAAATCAAGATCAAGTGAGTACGGAGTCGAACTAATTGTGGTGGTAACTACAAGGAAAGGGCAGGAAGCCATTCGGAATGGTACGGCTCTTAAAGACTGAAGAAGGGTACAAAAGGTTGCTCTGGCTTAAACCCATAGGCGACTTAGACGGGCTATGGGATGATACTTGGCTGGAGCAGACTTCACCGGAGAAGTTAACGTCCTGGGTTACACGTCAACGAGTATTTAAAGTAATCACAAACCATCTACCCGACCAAGCTAAAGTTGTTGAAGCCGGTTGTGGTTTGGGACATTGGGTCTGTGCCTTGCGACAATGCGGCTATAACGCGGTCGGTATTGACACGAGCAGGGTCGGTATAGAGAACGGCCGCCGGTTGTACAATCTGAATCAGGATATCCTCAGGGAAGGAAACGTCCTTGCTCTGGAATACTTGGACAACTCTTTTGATGCTTACGTCTCTTTGGGAGTAGTAGAGCATTTTCTGGAAGGACCGGTCTTGGCTTTAAAAGAGGCCCATCGTGTACTAAAAGAAGGCGGTTTATTGTTTTGCAGTGTTCCCTATTTAAATTTGCTCCGAATCATGTTCACGGAGCGCTTTGACCCGAACATGTCAGATACATCCGGTTACGGCTTTTACCAATGGAGCTTTACTAAGGAAGAAATGGAGGCAACGCTTAAATCAGCAGGTTTTGAGGTAATCCGAATTTTCCCGTACGCAACAATTAAAACTTTTTGGGAAGTGATACCGGGCTTTAGGTCGGTTACAGACCGGATAATGGCGAGAGCAACCGCCGTCAACGCAAGTAATTTAGAAAAAGCTAAAATAAGCAGCCCCAGGCCGTCAGTAACGATTAAGAGTTTATTAAAGGGAAGCGCCGCTCTTTTATTAGAAGGTTTACTTACAAGAAAGCTGGCGGGACACATGTGCATGTATGTCTGTAAAAAGAAACGAGGCAGTAGGCTTTAGGATGCGGATATGCTTTATCGGCGGTACACGCTATAGCCTGCCGCTGGACGAAACCAGTGCGAAAAAATTCCGTCTACTGTCTCAACTTGGTGAACTGTATGTGATCGGCTTCGCGCAAAACCCAAAGCCGCATCGTTTTACCGAGCACGCGAATTTTTATTTGATGCCGAAGCTCCCTCTGCCCGTATTGAGATACTTCCTTATGCTCACGTCAGGTACCCTGTTGGCTTTGTGGTTCATACTCGTACAAAAAGTACGCATCCTGGTTGCCCAGAGCCCTTACGAAGGATTTGCGGGTGCGGCAGCCAAAAAACTGGCCCGGCTCATCGGTTTAGAAACAGCATTAATTGTGGAAAGCCACGGTAACTTCGAGGAAAGCATTTTTTTGCAACGGCGGGTATTGGTGCCCGATATATATAGGGCTTTGATGCGGTGGACGTCGAAATTCGCATTGAAGCATGCGGACCTGCTCCGGGCGGTCTCCAACTCTACACACGAGCAACTCCAGCGCTGGTCGCCGGGTAAGCCGATCATACAATTCCCGGCCTGGACGGATATGGATGTGTTTCTGAACACGCAGCCGGAGCAGGCCGGCGATGATGTACTTTTCGCCGGAGTGCTGACTCCTCTCAAGGGTGTACATATTCTAATCGATGCTTTTGCGAAAGTAGGCCGGAAACTGCCCACAGCGCAGCTCTGGATAGCGGGGCGGGATGAAAACAAAGAGTACGCCGCCGAGCTTCGTGAGAAAGCGGCAGCGCTCGGGCTGGCAGACAGGATTCATTTCACGGGAGAGGTGTCACAGCAAGAACTTGCCCGGTATATGGCCCGTTGCCGTGTTTTCGTACTGCCTTCTTTTTCTGAAGCGCTTCCACGTGTGGTCTTTGAGGCTATGGCTGCCGCAAAGCCCGTCATCGCCAGTAACGTCGGCGGGATACCCGAGCTCGTTCAAGATGAAGAAACGGGTTTCCTGGTCCCCCCAGGAGACATAGAGTCCCTCACGAAACGGCTGCACTGGGTGCTTACCCACCCGGAGGGAGCGGAAACAATAGGAAAACAGGCAAGAGAATCTGCACGGAAGCTTTTTTCTTCCAAAGCTTATGTAGACAGTTACCGAAAGCTTTTTGAAGAAGCAAGGAAAACCTTGAAGAATGCAGCAGCATGCAATTAATGAGCTATTCTGAAGAGGTAAAAAGAATGCACCTTCTATTGTTTAACCTTGCTACCGACGTTGAAGATCCGATCCTGGGTTTTACTACCCGTTGGATCCATGCACTGGCCAAACGGGTTGAGTCTATTAACGTTGTTACGATGCGCGTGGGACGCGTTGAAGTACCTGATAATGTAAAGGTTTATTCGGTAGGCAAGGAAAAGGGCTACAGCGAACCGCGGCGGATGCTTGAATTCTACCGGCACTTATCCCGAATTCTTAAAGAAAACCGTATTGACGCATGTTTCTCCCATATGATTCCAGAGTTCAGCATCCTTGCTGCGCCGGTATTAAGGGTAAAACGGATACCTATTATCACCTGGTACGCCCACCCGACGGCCAATCGCAGGCTGAAAATCGCCCACCACTTATCCGACCGGATGGTCGCGAGCCTGGCTTCGGCTTATCCTTACAAGCAAGACAAGCTAACGGTTGTTGGCCAAGGGATTGATACAGACCTCTTCAGCCCGGACGGAACCGCACCGGATGAACCTCCGATGATTCTGTGCGCGGGGCGCCTCTCCCCAGCGAAGGACCACCCGACCCTGCTTCAGGCGGTGGCATTACTCAACAGGAACCCCGAAAGCGCGTTTCGCATTGTCATCATCGGCACCCCCGCAGGCCCGCAGGGTGAAACGTACGCGCAGTCGCTTCAAAACCAGGTGGAGGAACTCGGCCTCAAGAAAACCACCAGCTTCGAACCGGCGGTTCCGACCACGTCGCTTCCGGTCTGGTACCGGCGCTGTACGGTACACGTTAACCTGACCCCTACCGGCTTTGGGGATAAAGTTGCGTGGGAGGCGATGAGCTGCGGCAGACCGTGTTTGGCGGCTAATGAAGGATTCAAGCAAACTCTGGGGAAACTGGCGGACAGGCTTCTATTCCGCCACGAGGACTACGAAGACCTGGCAGCCAAACTTAGGATGATCCTGTCACTTCCCCCGGCTGAACTCGAACAGATGGGCGCTTATTTGCGCAACAATGTTATTGAACATCATAGCTTAGACGGTTTGTCCGGCCGTCTGGTAAACCTATTCAAAGAGTTATGTTTATCCATTGCGTAGGGAATTACAGATACACGACGCGAATGTATAGTTAATCCGTGCCTCAACAGACAAAAAATTCGTTTTGGTCGAAATCTAAGTTCGTTATATACTCTTAGTGGTATCGTTGTTGAACCATGTAACCGCTCATTACAAGGAAGTTGGTGTTTCCTGATGAAGCGCGCTTTAATCACCGGCATTACCGGGCAGGACGGTTCTTATCTTGCTGAGTTATTGCTTTCCAAGGATTATGAGGTGCACGGACTCATCCGGCGGGCAAGCACGTTTAATACGGACCGCCTCGACCATCTTTACCGTGACCCCCATGAGACGGGTGCCAGACTTTTTCTGCATTACGGGGACTTGGTGAACTCGGAGCAACTGACCAACCTGATTTACAACCTCAAACCGGAAGAAATATATCACCTAGGCGCACAGAGCCACGTCAGAGTCAGCTTCGACATACCCGAATATACGGGCGACATTACCGGCCTCGGCACCACGCGGCTTCTGGAAGCCATCCGGCGGAGCGGGATAAAAACAAGGTTCTACCAGGCGTCGAGTTCCGAGATGTTCGGAGGCGCACCTGCGCCGCAAAACGAGTCAACTCCGTTTCATCCCCGCAGCCCGTATGCGGCCGCGAAGGTTTATTCCTACTGGATGGTTGCCAACTACCGACAGGGGTACGGCCTGTGGGCGTGCAACGGTATTCTCTTCAATCACGAAAGCCCCCGGCGCGGGGAAACATTCGTGACCCGAAAAATCACAAGGGCGCTGGCCAATATCATTACCGGCAGGCAGAAAAAGCTTTTCCTCGGGAATCTTGATGCCCGGCGCGACTGGGGCTACGCGCCGGAGTACGTGGAAGCGATGTGGTTAATGCTCCAGCAGGACAGACCGGACGATTACGTTATCGGCACCGGAGAGTCACATTCGGTAAGAGAGTTTCTGGAAGAAGCGTTTTCTTGCGCCGGTGTTGACTGGCGTCAACACGTTGAAACCGACCCCCGTTACTTCCGGCCGACAGAGGTGGAATTCCTCCTCGCCGACGCCTCAAAAGCCCGAGGAGGACTGGGCTGGAATCCCAAGGTCCGGTTTAAGGAGCTTGTAAGGATAATGGTCGACGCTGATATGGAAGCGGCCGGGCTCACGCCGCCCGGTGAAGGGAAGCGCATTCTTCAAGAGAAATTCTCGGGCTGGCACCAGTGGGAGACAGGCGTGAAGGCAGTGTATGAGAACGTAAGGCGTGGAATGGAATAGCAATAGTTAAGTAGTTTTGTAGTAAAGTGGGTAAGAAGGAAGGTCCCGCACGGTGGTCAATAAAGGGCAGCAGCAAGTTGACCCTATATCGACTTTTGAAGATCTCGAAGTCTGGCAAAAGGAAGAGAGTTAAGAAAAGACTTTTCGCAGCTAGTCAAGAGACTTCCCTCAAGCGAGAGGTTCCGACTTGCAGATCAGATTTTGCGGGCTTCACGGTCGGTTACCGCCAACATAGCCGAAGGATACGGGAGGTTTCACTATCAGGGGAATATCCAGTTCTGCCGACAAACGAGAGGCTCCTTGTTTGAATTGTTGGACCACCTTACAGTGGTCCATGATGAAGGATACATCGATGAGGAGAAATTTAAAGGGTATAGGAAGCAGGTCTTTGAAATTATTCGCATGTTGAACGGGTATATCAAATACCTCAAACAGAGGAAGGCTGCGAGTGTGTAAAATAAATTGTGCTTCTACTCTTTCCGAAAGTACAATAAAACGGAAAGGCAGGAAGGCAAATGGAAAAGAAGAAACTGGTATCCCGTGAACAACTTAAGCAGTTTATCAAAGAGAACA